>NZ_NAAD01000012.1 GCF_002093115.1 Geothermobacter hydrogeniphilus
CGGTGAAGCGCAACGCAGCTGACGCGGAAAATAACCAGCAAGATGCGAAAGATTAAGGGTTACATGGTACTAGCGGCTGAACGCGCGATCCCCCGGGCAGAGCAAGCCTGTCCGGGGGATCAAATCGTTTATAAATCCGCAGGGGATCCAGACATAGAGGATATCGCCGGCAATGGTCTTTTTGACTTCGGGTTTGAGGACGCTTTCGATTTCCAGATTGGCGGGACACTTGAAAACTTCTTCCAGTTGACGCTTGAAGGCCAGGAAATGGTGCAGGTCTTGCGGGAGTCCGCCGCTTCAATGGCAATCGATATCACTGCCCGGGTGCAGTTCTTCACGCACGGCACAGCCAAACGAACTTACCATCTTCCATGCCATAGACACTGTTGAACGAGCTCCCGGACAGTCGCACTCCCTGAGTTTTCAATCAGCCTGAGGCGGTGCGGTGGGCTGGGGAATTCCGGGGACATAATACCAATTTATCAGCTATCAGGCGCGATGAGCTCGACGGTCGGGAAATACGTCTGAAACCTGGCTCGGTCACGGGAAAGAAGGGGCAGTCGGGAGACGGCTGCATGGGCGCCGATGAAGAAATCAGGCAAGGGGGCGGTGCGGTTGCCGCCGGAACGCCTGTATTGCAGGTAGACTTTCCCGGCAAGAAAGAGGGCTTCCCGGGGGATGGGCAGAGTGCGGAAGCCTCCTCGGGCCATCATCTCGTCACACTCTTCGATCCGTTCAAAGCCAATCGAGACTTCGGCGAAAACGATGTCATTGATGAACAGACGCCCTTCCCGGTCGTAGTGGTTCAACATCCCCTCCGACCAACCTGCCCAACGGGGATCATCGGTCACCAGGTCGAGAATGACGTTGGAGTCGATCAGGATGCCAGTCACACATCCCCCCGGGTCAGGCGCATGATCTCATCTGTGCTCATTTTGGTTGTGGCTGTGCCACGCATCCTGCTGAACCGACCTTTCCGGTCGGACCCGGGTTCACTTTTGACGAGAAAGATTCGGCCTCGCTCTTCGATGAAATCGACCTCGCCGAGCGGCTGGATGCCAAGTTTTTCCCGCACATGTTTGGGAATGGTGACCTGTCCTTTTATAGTGACTTTCATGGCTCCCTCAAAGTAATACTTTTTGTAAGGATAGCCAGGTATTCGGTGGACGTCAAGCTCCGCAAAGATCTTTAGTGATCTGGTGACTTTGCGGGTCGTATCGCGTTGAAAACTGTCCACTTATTTGCAGGGCCAGGCGGGTGTAGATTTCGATTTCCGTCAAGTCACAACTGGTACAGGGTCACTCCCAACTACAGAGCAAACATCTCCTGGAGCAGGCCGATCGTTTTCATCTGCGCAACCTTGCTGATCACTCCCAGCTTCTTCACCAGCCTTCTTCGATCAACCGTGCGTATCTGGTCAAGCACGATCTGGCCGGTTTTGCCCTGGAAGGTACAGGCAACTCTGGTCGGGTAGTTTTTTCCCCTGGAGGTCATCGGCGCGACAATGACGGTGGATATATTATGATTGATTTCGTTGGGAGAAATAACGAGACAGGGCCGGGTCTTTTTTATCTCGTGACCAAGGGTTGGATCGAGGTTGACAAGGAAGACTTCGAAACGGTTTATTTCCATTCCCATTCTTCCTCGTCCCATGAACTCGGCGGAAAATCAATCAGCCGGTCATCCCCATTTTGCGCCATTGACTTGAACGCTTCCCCCCAATTCTCACGGGGCTGTGTCGCCGCTTTGATGATGAGTTTCCGGTCGTGGACCTCAAGCTCGACTTCCCCCTGAAAACCACATTGTTTTAAAATCGGCTTGGGGATTCTAACCCCCTGAGAATTGCCGATACGGATTATGGACGCCTTCATTTCGCCACCTCACCGCTAGAGTCGTGGCTATATTGTAATTACGACGGCAGCGAGTGTCAATTTTATTTCTCCGTCATCCCGAACTATCCCGCGTAACGCGCGGCAAACAGCTTCGGATCCTCCGTAAACGCCTCGATACAAGAAAGACAGATACAGGCCTTGCGCTGCAGCTCCGGCGGAACCAGGTCAATCAACGCGCCCGGAACCTCCACCTCGACACACCAGCAGGGACCGGCATCGGCGTGCAGCCCGCAATTGTTGTCCTGCTTGCAGATGGGACAGGTTTTGGCGGTCATGCCCCCTCACCCCCCGGCAATGATCGGCAGCAAGGTCACCTCGCTGCCGTCCGGCACCGGAGCCTGGTCTTCGTCGGAGAGGACCATGTTGCCGTTGATGGCGATATTCCAGGAACGATCCTGCAACTGCTCCGCGGCCTCCGGGAGCCGGCGCTGCAGTTCGGCCCGCAACTGGCCGAGGTCGCTGACCGGCTGATCGATGATCACCACCCCTTCCGGCGCCCCGGGCAGCGGCTGCGGCAGTTTGACCTGAACGCAGAAACCGGTTGCAACCCGGGAGAGTTTCGCGTGCCAGTCGGGAGCCGGGAGCCCTTCTGAATTGAGTCCGGTGAGCCGGTAGAAACGCTGCTTCAGCTCTTCGAACCGCTCCCGGTCGACCTTCTCCCCCTTGAACGGACCGACCGTGATCGGCTCCTCGAACCAGCGCCGCGGCAGGGTATCATCCTGCGCCCGCAGGCCGAAGCTGAAGTTGAGCATCCGCTCCAGTCCGATGATGTTGCGGCCGATCTCGTCCAGGTCGTCCCCGCTCAGGGTCATTCCGGTCAATCCCCTGATCTGCCCGGCGAAGAGTTCCAGGTCGGGGGTTGACGGCGAATTGAACAGCTTGGTGTTGAAGCGGCACATGCCGACCGCGTCGCCGGCAGCGAAGGTATTCTCGCAGCGCCGCACGGCGTATTCCTTGCCCTCGTAGGAGGTCGGCTGCGGTGCCACCACGCCGCCGTAGAGGGCGGTCTTGAAGGCGGCATCGTCGTTGATGCGGGCATTGATCTCCAGGGTGGCGCGGTTGCGCAGGTGATCCATGCCGCGGGTGGCAACCGCCAGACCGAGGGCGAAGGCCTTGAGAATGCGGGCGTCGTGGGGATCGGACTGGAACAGCCCCTTGGAAGCCATGCAGTAGTCAAGTGCCTCGGCCGGGTACCTGCCCTGCTCCACCGCCCGACTGGAGCAGGCGATGGTGTCGCCGAAACCTTCCCGCTTCGCGGTCATGAACAGCAGCTGCTCGATGACCGGATAATTGCCCCAGGTCAGTTCCAGGCCACCGGTATCTTCCTGATCGATGATGCCGCGCTGGTAGAGTTCCATCGCCCAGGCGATGGCGCTGCCGCAGCTGGAGGCGTCGAGGGCGAGATCATTGATGATGTTGTTGAGCCTCAAGACCTGTTCCGGCTCCTTGATGCCGATGTTGGGACCGAACTTGCCGACGATAATGTATTCCGGCCCTTCTCCCTTGTCGTACTGGTCGAAGACCCCGTCGTTGTTGATGCCGTTGTAGGTCCGCTGCTTGTGATGCTCCAGCGTGCTCTGGTCTTTGTCGTAGCTGGCGTTGCCGGCGATGCCGGTCAGGGCGCTGGCGCCCCAGCCCCCCTTGCCGCCGGGCAGCATGTCGTTGTTGGCCCGGCAGCAGACCGGACACTTGTAGCAGCCGCTCATGTTCGGTCGGTAGGGATCGAAATTGTCGGCGTCGAGGCTGTCGTGCCAGGTGGTCTCCTGGTTGTTCTTGGTGCCCATGGCGCCGAGGACCCGGCTCGGCTTGTAGAGGAACGGCGTGCCGACCTTCTTCAGGGCGTTCTGCACCACGCTGGCGGAGAGGATCTTCTTGCCGATCTCGCGGTTTTGCCGCTTGTAGTCGGCCGTGAGATCGAACTCGGGCGGCTTGCCGAGCAGCAGGATCGCCTTGAGGTTGAGGCTCCCCATCTTGGCGCCGCCGCCGCCGCGCGCCCAGATCGATTTCTGCCCGGCCATGATACCGCTGCACAGCACCCGGTTCTCCCCGGCGCTGCTGATGCGCGCCATGGCCATATCCTTCTGTTCTGTGCAGGCAAAATCGCATTCGATCGCCGCCGTGAACGCGATATTGTTCATGCCGCGATAGCGGGTGGCATCGACGAAGTCGACCTGGTCCCGGTCAATCTTCAGCAGCGTCCACTGCGAATTGCGCCCGTAAAGTACCAGGTGGTCATAGCCGTGGCGCTTGAGAAAGGCGGGAAAGTAGTCGCCGGCATTGCTGTCGAGAATCGCCCGGCTTTCCGGTGAGCGGCTGGTGACATTGCCGCGGGTGGCGCTCGGCATATTGGCGGTCAGGATCCCGGCGCCGAAGATCAGCGGCACCCCGGGGTCGAGGGGATCGAGCCCCGCATCCAGCAGATTGTAGAGCAGGAACATATTGCCGCCGCGCCCGCCGAGGAAGGTCTTGACCACCTCCACCGGCAGGTAGGCGCGCCGACTCTCGCGGCGTTCCAGGTCGACGAACAGCACCGCACCCTGGGTCGGGTACTGCGGTTGTTCCTGCATCCGTTCAACAAGTCGATCAACCCGCGCTCTGATATCCATGAGGTCCTCGCATCTGAAAAATCCTAGTTCTGTTCAGCCTCGGCGGCAAAATCTCCATCGACAGGGCCACCCAGCAGTTTCGGGCTATGACGACGAAAGGTGGTCAGAATCTCCTCAAAGGGCACATCTGCATACACGCCCCGATCGTGGACATATTCCAGGTGCCTGCGCTGATCAACGTCGTAAGGATGAAAAATCGAATCCTCGCGGCCATCGAACTCCAGCGGTTTGACCCGGAAGCGGGTACAGAGCTCGAGATTGAAGGCCGGGGTCGCCTTGACCCAGCGCCCATCCAGCAGAATTTCCGTAAAGGCATGCCAACGCATCAGGTCGCCGCCGTTAAGCTCCCTCAGTCGTGGCGTGGTGAGGTGATTTCTGACATCGGCAAACCCGAGACGGGCCGGGAGCCCCATGACGCGACAGCAGGCCGCCAACAGGGACGCCTTGGAGATGCAGAATCCGAAGCCCCTGCCGAGGACACTGCTGGCCCGATAGTTTTCCACATCGGTGAAATCAAGATAGGGGGTGTAGCGGATTCCGTCCCGCACTGCGTAATAGAGGTTTACGGCCTGGTCAATGGGGCTGGCGGCGTCGCCGGCAATGATATGGGCAAAGTCCCGGACCGCATGACTGTCCGAGTCAACAAATTCGCCCGGCTGAAGAAAGGTCGAACGTTCCATCTTTTCAGAACAGCAGCATCGGGCAGTTCACCTTGTGCATCGCCGCGTTGGTGATCGAACCGAACAGGATGTCGCTGACCTCGCCGCCCCCCTCGTGGCGCGCCATCACCAGCAGGAAAATCTCCTCTTCAGCATCGATCTTCTTGATCACGGCGATCGGGTCACCCTCTTCCAGCCGCAGTTCAGGGTTGAATCCGGCCTCGCGAAAACGCTCGGCGAACTTCTCCAGGAACTTGTACCCGGCCTCGCGGGCCCGCTCGCGGATGCTGGCCAGCTGCGGTTCCGGGATCGCCCGGTAGGAAAGCTTGTCCTCCAGCACGTGCAGCAGGGTGATCCGGTCGGGGAACCGGGTGCGGTTGCCGAGAAATCCGCTGATCGCTTTTTCCGTGGTTTCCGAGTCGTCGACCGGAATAAGAATCCGTGCGTTCATAGCTACCTCCTCAAGTAGGTCATTATACCACCTGGACCCGGTTCAACCGAACGGTCAACCGTACACCAGCCGCGGCAGGAACAGCACCAGGTCCGACCAGTAGGTCAACACCATGAGGATCGCGATCTGGATCACCAGAAAGGGAATGACCGAGCGGGAGACATAGAGCAGGTTGCGATCGACAGTAGCCCCGGAAATGTAAAGGCTGACGCCCAGCGGCGGGGTGCAGTAGCCGATGCCGAGGTTGATGGTCATCAGCAGCCCGAAATGCATGGTGTCGATACCGAACTGCGACAGCAGCGGCAGAAAAATCGGGGTCAGGATCAGGGTCGCCGAAATGATATCCATGAACATGCCGACAATCAGCAGCAGGATATTGACCGCCAGCAGGAACACCCAGGGCGACTGGATGTGACTGACCACCGCTTCGGCAATCTGGTTCGGGATCTGCTCGAAGGTGAGAAATTCACCGAACACCGACGCCCCGGCGACGATCACCAGCAGGGTCGCGGAGGTCACTGCGGAGGAGACCACCACCTGCTTGACGTCACTCAGCTTCATGTCCTTGTGAATGAAGATCTCGACGAAGAAGGCGTAGAAGCAGGCAACCACCGCCGCCTCGTTGGCGGTGAAGATGCCGGAATAGATGCCGCCGAAGATCAGCACCGGCAGGAACAGCGCCCAGGCGCTCTCCCGCAGGGTGGCCATCGCCTCCTTGAAGCTCGGCCGGGGCATGGTCTTGGTCCCCTTGCGGCGGCAGAAGAAGTAGGCGTAGAGGCTCATCGCCAGGATGATCATCACCCCGGGGATGAAACCGGTCAGAAACAGCGCCTCCAGCCGATCGTTGCTGATCATCGAGTAGAGGATCATCGAAATCGACGGCGGGATGATGATGCCGAGGATTGGTGCGGTGGTCATGATGCCGACCGAAAATTCCTCGTCGTAGCCGTTCTCGATCAGCGCCGGAATCATGAAACCGCCGATCGCCACCACCGTGGCGACGGTCGAGCCGGAGATGGCGCCGAAGAAACCGCAGGCGAGGACGCCGGCCATGGCCAGCCCGCCGGGCAGAAAGCCGACCAGGGTATTGGCGGTCTTGATCAGCTTCTGGACAATGCTGCCGGTGGTCATGACATTGCCGCAGAGGATAAAGAACAAGACCACCGCCAGGGCGAACTTGTCCATGCTCCGGTAGAGCACTTCAATGGCGATCTGCGGATCAATACCGACGATCAGCACCAATCCGACCAGGCCGGTAAAGAACAGCGCCAGAAATACCGGCACCGTCGAACCGAGCAGGCCGAGCAGCAGAAACAGGATAATCAGGTCATTACTGTCCATATCGGTAACGGGCAGACGCGTCAGCAGCCGTTCGGGTGACAACCCCGAAAAGCGCTAGCCTGCCTTCGACTCCTTCCAGTCTTCAACCATGACAAGCAGGGTGCGAAAAAACATCATCGCGCCCATCAGCGGCAGCACCGCGTAGAAGATCCACTCCGGAATCTGCAGGCTGGCGGTGCGGGCGAACTCGTCCTCGTACATCATCACCGTCATCTGCCAACCGAGCCGGACCATCAGGGCTGAAAAAACCAGCACCGCCAGGTTGGCAAACATGGTCAGCGGCAATTTCAGTTTCGGCAGCATCTGCGGCAGGGCGTCAATCCGGATCAGCGACCGGCTCCGCACCGCGGCAATGCAGCCGATATAGGTCGAGAAGTAGATGGTCTTGCGCACCACCTCATCCGACCAGTAGAGATTGACATCGGCGGTCGCCTTGCGCAGGATCACGTTGGCCAGCGCCACCAGCAGGGCGACCATCACCGCCATGAAAAGGGACCATTCTTCAAACCATCGGAAAACCCGGTCGACAGTCTGAAAGGTTTTTTTCAACATCGTCCACCTCGATTACCTGAATCCGTGGGTTTGTGCCGGATGAAGAGTGTAAGTGCTTGGCCTGAATGTGGTTTCCAAAAATCTGAGGCGCACCCATAGGTTCGCCGGTGATTTTTTGGAAGCGCAGGCAGGTCAATGACTTGCGCTATTCGCCGGTGACAAGCTCACTGATTCAGGGGTTAAAAAAGGGGTCGGAGAACCGAGCTCTCCGACCCCGCTCAACTCTGGATTGAATCAACAGATATGCGGCTCAGTCCCCGAGGGTACTGCGCACCTTGGCCAGATAGTCGATGCCGATCTTCTTGCCCCACTTGGCGTAAACCGGCTGGGCCTTCTTGATCAGTTCGGCCTTGTCGGCAGCCGACAGGGTGATGAACTCGATGCCGGCGGCCTTGGCCTTGGCAATCTGGTCGGCCTGCTGCTTGCGGGTCAGCTCACGGGTCTTGGCGCTCTCCTCCTTGATGGTGTCGAGCAGGATGGTCTGCAGGTCCTTCGGCAGCTTGTTGAACCAGCGCTTGTTGATCAGGTGAATGAACAGCCCCTGGGCGTAATTCAACTCGGTGAAGTACTTGGCAATGGTGAATTTCTTGGTGATGTTGCAGACGATGGCGGTGTGGTCGAGGCCGTTGATAACGCCGGTCTGCAGCGCCTGCGGAACATCCGGCCAGGGCAGCACAGTGAATTTCAGGCCCCAGGCCTTGTAAATATCGGCGTTGACCGGCGCCTGGGCGATACGGAAGTTGACCTTCTTGGCGTCGGCGAGGTTGCGCACCGGGGTGGTGGTGGCCCAGCCGTAGGTACCGTAACCGGTGATGTCGGCAACCAGCAGCCCCTGGTTCTGGGCGCTGTTGGAGTAGGGGACCCAGAGATCCGGATCATTGCGGAACTTTTCCAGCTTGTCGAAGGTATCGACCACGTAGGGCAGGTTGACGATCCCGAGACGGTCGGAAATGTTGGCCGCCGCGACCGACGAGGCCATCATCCCCTGCACGGCGCCGAGCTTGAGCTTGGCGATAACGTCCTTCTCCCCGCCGAGCTGGGCCAGCGGACGGAAATCAACGTAGAGACGACCGCCCGACTTCTTCCAGACCGCGTCACGAATCCGGTAGCCGACGGCGATACCCTCGATAACCGGGTGCGAAATGTTGGAAAGAATGTAGGTGTACTTGGCACCGGAAGGGTCAAACTTCGGCTTCCAGGCGGCCAGGGGATCCTTCTTCTTTCCGGCGGCGAAACTTGGGGCAGCGAGCAGAACCACGACCAGCAGGGCAATCAGAACGGACGTTCTTTTCATCAGACACCTCCAATTGGTTGGAATGGGCCCGACACCAGCGATCTGGCGGCAGACAATGAATGAACCCGACAACAAAACAATAGATAAAATAATACGCTGTTTTACTCCATAATTTCCAGTAATTTTTACCCTTTTCTCAACAATTTCGGCTGAGACATTGATCAAACAAAACTTGTTTTCTTTTTAACCGATTGAACCGAACCCGTGTCGGCGAATTCACCCTCTGGCTTCCAGCGCCTTGACCAGGGTACGCAGGGTGCGGTGATGAGGGGTCATCACCCCGGCCCGTTCGCCGTATTCGACGATTTTGCCGTTCAGATAGTCGATCTCGGTCTGCCGACCGGCCTCGATATCCTGCAGCATCGATGGTTTATGATGCCCGGCGCCCTTGATGTAATCGAGGCATTCAAGGTAGAAATCGGGGCCCAGCAGCAACTCGTTGGCCCGCGCCACCATGACACCTTCCTTCAGCAGGGCGTCGACCAGGCTGTAGACGATCGGATCGTTGATCACCTCGAACATGGTCTTGCCGGTCACCGCGCAGACCGGATTCATGCAGGAGTTGTTGACCGCCTTGGTCCAGACCATGTTACGGATCTGCTCGGTATGACGGGTATCGAGACCGGCTTCGGTCAGGGCCCGGCAGATGCCAACGGCCGCGTCCCTGGACTGCGGATCAAGCTCCTGCAGGTAATGCGGGCGGTGGTGAAAAGCCAGCCGGACCCGGGCCGGACCGTCCAGGATGCAGCCGTAATTGACCACGGCGCGCATCACCTGCTTTTTTCCCAGCCGTTCGGCCAGCACCAGCTCGGTATCGATGCCGTTCTGCCAGCTGACCACGTACCGCTCCCCGGCGATGAAACCTTCCAGGGCCGAAGCGATGATCGGCAGCGCCGTCGCCTTGACGGTGACGATCACCACGTCGGGCGGGTCCTCGGCCAGCAGATCAATTCGGGTGGTGGTTTTCGCTACCGGCGCGGAAAAGTCTTCCGCTCCGGAGAGGATGATGCCCGGCTCCATGGCCGCCTCCAGCAACGGCGCCTGGACATCACAGAGGGTCACGTCACAGCCGCCGCGGGCCAGAAAAGCGGCGACAATACAGCCGACCGGACCGGCGCCGATGACGGCAAACTTTTTTGGGTTGAAACTACTCTTCTCCGGCATAGCCACTCCCTGACTTGCTGCTTGTTTAGTCCTGCCCCACCAGAATGCCGAACGATTCCGCATCAAGCAGCCTGGCACCGCTTTTTTCCAGGACCTTGAGCGCCTGGTCGATAGCGCTGAAATGGAACACCATCACCGCTTTCTGCAGGTTGGCCCCGGCCACCGCGTACATGTAATCGACGTTGATACCGGTCCCGAGGAACAGGCTGAGCAGATCCGCCAGGCTGCCGGGGGTATCCTCGATCTCGACCGCCACCACGTCATCGACCCGAGCCGGAATCAGTCGCTCCATGACCACCGCCCGGGCGGCGGCCAGGTCGGACACCAGGATCCGCAGCACGCCGAAATCGTGGGTCGAATCGCAGATGCAATGGGCACGCAGGTTGATGCCGGCATCACCCAGCGCGCGGGTCACCTCGTGCAGGCGACCGGGGGAGTTTTCCAGTGGAATGGAGAGTTGTTTCAGTTTCATGCGAATATCCTTTGCAATGATCTGGAATCAGGCCACCAAGACACCAAGAGCACCAAGAAAACCTTTTTCAACGGAGAGCCGCAGAGAGGGAGAGAACGCAGAGAAAACCAAAAGCAGTTTTTGGTTTTAAACCCAAAAGATTTTCTCTCCATCTCTGCTCCTCACCGCCTCTGCGTTGAATAAGTCTTGATCTTGGCGGCATTCGATCGCCAGGATCTCACTTCGGCTCCAGCGCCTTGACGAGCCCGCGGATCATGCTGTTGTACGGGGTCGGTATCCCGGCCTGCTTGCCGTATTCGACAATCTTGCCGTTGATGTAATCGACCTCGGTGCGCCGTTTGGCCTCGACATCCTGCAGCATCGACGGCTTGTGGTTGCCGGCGTTCTTGATGTAATTGATGGCGTAGGGATAATAGCCCGATCCGAGTGAGAACTCGTTGGCGCGGGCCACCGCGATCCCCTCCTTGATCAGTGCGTCGACCAGGTTGAAGGTGATCGGATCGTTGATGATTTCGACCATCGTCATGCCGGTCACCGCGCACATCGGGTTCATGCAGGCATTCATCACCGACTTGCGCCAGACCATGTCGGCGATCTGGTCGGTATGCTGCGTATCGAGACCGCAGTCGGTCAGCACCCGGCTGATGCCGAGAGCGGCCTCCTTCGCCTGCGGGTCGAGTTCCTGCAGGTAGTGAGGCCGATGGTGGAAGGCGAGACGGATATGCCCCGGGCTGAGCGGCACGCAACCGAAATTGACCACCCCGCGCAGCACCGCCTGCGGGCCCAGCACCTGGGCCAGCTCCAGCTCGGTATCGATGCCGTTCTGCCAGCTGACCACATAGCGGCCCTCACCGGCAAAGCCTTCGAGGGCCGAGGCGATCAACGGCAGCGCGGTGGCCTTGACGGCGATAAAGACCACATCGGGGGGATCCTCGAGCAGGTCATCCACCCGGGTGGTGGTGCGTGTCACCCGGGCCTGAAAACTGTCGACGCCCTCCAGCAGAATCCCCGGCTCCAAAGCCGGCGCCAGCAGCTCCGGAACGATGTCGCACAACGTGACATCATAGCCGCCTTTGGCCAGGAAGGCGGCAACGATGCCACCGACCGGACCGGCACCGATCACGGCGAATTTTTTCGGACAGTAGCTGGTTTCACCCATCTGTTCTCTCCCTGACCTGAGTCACTGATTCAGGCCTGATAACGGTCAAGCGGGACTTTCGAGAATGCCGAACGATTCGGCGTCCAGGATCCTGATCCCGTTCTCCTGCAGCAGCCTGATCGCCAGGTCATTGTCACTGAAGCAGAACACCATCACCGCCCTGCCGGATGAGGTCCCCGCCAGGGCATACATGTAATCGACGTTGACCTTGTTCTCCATCAACAGCTTCAGCACCTTGGCCAGACTGCCGGGGGTGTCGACGATCTCCGCCGCCACCACCTCGTCAACCCGGGCCGGGAACTGCTTTTCCATGATCACCCGCCGCGCGGTGGCGACATCGGAAACCAGGATGCGCAGCACCCCGAAGCCGGAAATGTCGGAAATCGACAGTGATCTCAGGTTGAGCCCGGCCGCGCCGAGAGCCTCGGTCGCTTCGTAGAGCCGCCCCGGGGCGTTTTCGAGAAAGATCGAAATCTGTTTCAGTTTCTTCATGACCATCTCCCCTGTCGGTACCACGCTTCCTCCGGGATGATCCTTATGCCCGCCCGGAGTTGTACGATCCCTGCGCCCCGGGCAAATTCAAAATTCACCCGACGGCGGCATGGCGATCCGATTCAGGCCGCCGCGCCGCCCGCCAGCGCCCTGAGGTTGACCTCGACCCCCTTCTCCTTCGAAACCTGCTTCACGACTTCGGTGATGACCTCTTCCGTGACGGGCAGATCTTTCAGCACCGTGCCGACCATCACCATGTTGACCGCCTTGCCGTTGCCGGCTTCGCGGGCGATAGCAAGGGCGTCAACTCCGAGAGCGTTGTCGCAGGCGGCGGCAATCTGCTCTTCCACATCATCCGGATAGACCGCCAGTCCGGCGGCCACGGTGCTCGGATTGATCGAAACCTGGTTGTAGACCAGCCGTCCCCCGGGCTTGAGATAGTGAAGGTAGCGCAGCGCCTCCAGCGGTTCAAATGAGATCAGCAGATCAGCCGTGCCGGGCATCACCACCGGCGACGCGACCTTCTCCCCCATACGCACGAAGCTGATGACGCTGCCGCCGCGCTGGGCCATGCCGTGAACTTCATTCTGCTTGACATCCAGGCCGCCGGCCAGAGCACTCTCGGCCAGCACCTTCGAAGCCATCAGCACTCCCTGGCCACCGACCCCGGCAATGACGATATTAAAGATTGGCATTGTTCTCTCCCTCGATTTCATGCATCGCGTCGAATTTACACATCTGCCTGCAGACCCCGCAGCCGTTGCAGACGTTGGGATCAACCTGGACCTTCGGCTTCTCTCCCGAAGCGGTCAGGCCGAGCGCCATGCAGGCGACCTTCAGGCAGGCGCGACAACCGGTGCACTTGTCCTGATCGACAGTCATCGCCGGTTTGCGGATCTTGTAGCGCAGCACACAGGGGTTGCGGTCGATCAGCACGTAGGGACCGGGTGTTTCCAGGCCCTTCCTGATTGCCGCCTCGGTGGCGGCGAGATCGTAGGTGTTGAGTTCGACAACGTTGTCAATGCCGAGCGCCTTGACCAGCGGCACCATATCGACCTGGCGGGTCGGATTGCCCTGCAGGGTCTTGCCGGTGCCGGGATTCTCCTGGCCGCCGGTCATGCCGGTGGCGCGGTTGTCCATGATGATGACCAGCGCGTTGCCGCCGTTGAAGGCCAGACTCAGCAGGCCGGTCATCCCGGAATGGAAGAAGGTCGAATCGCCGATCACCGCCACCGGTTTTTCATCGCGGCCGGCAATCGCGTTGACCCGGGCCATGCCGTGGGCGGCGCTGATGCTGGCGCCCATGTCGATCACCGAGTGCATGGCGCCCATCGGCGGCAGGGCGCCGAGGGTGTAGCAGCCGATGTCGCCGGAGACAAAGGTCTTCAGCTTGCTGAGGATGGTGAACAGGCCGCGGTGAGCGCAGCTGGGACAGAAGACCGGCGGGCGCTGCGGCAACCCTTCGACCGGGGCGGCGGCCTCGGCCACCGGGTCGCCGAGAGCGGCGCGAATCAGGTCGGCGTTGATCTCGCCGCACAGCGGCAGCCTGTTCTTGCCGATCTCGACCGCGATGCCCATGGCGCGAATCTGCTCCTCGAAGATCGCGTCCATCTCCTCGACCACCATCAACCGTTTGACGCTGCCGGCAAACTCGCGGATCTTGCGTTCCGGCAGGGGATGCACCAGCCCGAGCTTGAGGACCGACGCGTTCGGGAAGGCCTCGCGGACGTGCTGATAGGAAACACCGGAAGTGATGATGCCGAGCTCGGTATCACCCATCTCAACCCGGTTCAGAGGCGTGGTCTCGGCATATTCCTGCAGTTTCAGCAGCCGCGCCTCAACCTCGACATGCTTGATCTTGCCGAAATTGGGCAGCATCACGTACTTGGGGACATCCTTGACCCATTCGCCGACCTGCGGGGTGATTTTCTCCCGCGGGACAACCACCCCCTTGGCATGGGAAATCCGGGTGGTGGTACGCAGCATCACCGGAGTATCGAACTGCTCGGAGATCTCGAACGCCGTCCGCACCATGTCGTAGGCATCCTGGGAATCGGCCGGGTCGAGCATCGGGATCTTGGCGAAGCGCGCGTAGTGGCGGCTGTCCTGCTCGTTCTGTGACGAGTGCATCCCCGGATCGTCGGCCACCATCAGGATCAGCCCGGCATTGACCCCGGTATAGGTCAGGGTCATCAGCGGATCGGCGGCGACATTGACGCCGACGTGCTTCATCGTCGCCAGCGACCTGCCGCCGGCGATGCTGCCGCCGATCGCCGCTTCGAGGGCGACCTTTTCGTTGGCCGCCCACTCGCAGTAAACCTCGCCCAGGCGGGCGACTTCCTCCAGGGTTTCGGTGCTGGGCGTGCCGGGATAACCGGAGGCGAAAACCCCGCCACCGTCGGTAAACCCGAGCGCTATGGCTTCATTGCCGGAAATGATTTTTTTCATCAACAATCCATCCCTTGTCTGTACCTTGTTCAGGCGTTAATTGACTCCTGACCGGATAGTCCGGGCAGCCTTCATTAGACAACATCAACCGAACGGGCAGTCTAGACGAAACAAAACCGTCTTTCCAGCCCAATCGACCAGCACGCCGGCCCCGAGACATGGGACCTGCCTGAATCAGTGCGTTCAGGTTCTATTTCGGCCGCCGGTCCTCGATCCGCTGGGCCTTGCCCTGGCTGCGCGGGATACTGCCCGGCGGCACCAGGTTGACCTCGACGCTGATGCCGATGACATCCTTGATATCCTGCTGCAGGTGGCGGACCTTGCTGCGCACCGCGGCGACATCTTCGAGAATATCGAACTCGGCCCCCTTGAGAACATCGGCCGCCGCCTTGATCATGAACTCCTCGGTCACCTCGACCTTGACCCGCAGCGAATCCATCACCCCCTTGCGCTCGACGATCACCATGTAGTGCGGCGAAACCCCTTCGCGCTTCATGATCACCGCCTCGATCTGCGACGGGAAGACGTTGACACCGCGGATGATCAGCATGTCGTCGCTGCGGCCGCTGACCCGCGCCATCTTCACCAGGGTACGACCACAGGAACAGGTGCCGTAGGTCAGGCGGGAGATGTCCCGGGTCCGGTAACGCAGCAGCGGCTGACCGTATTTGTTGATGGTGGTGAAGACCAGCTCTCCCTCTTCCCCTTCCGGCAGCACTTCGCCGCTGTCGGGGTCGATGATCTCCGGGTAGAAGAAATCCTCGTTGACGTGCAGACCGCTCTGCTCTTCCCGACACTCGAAAGAGACGCCGGGACCGGTGATCTCGGAAAGGCCGTAGATGTCGCAGACCGTGATCCCGAACTTGTCCTGGATCGAATGGCGCATCGACTCGCTCCAGGGCTCGGCGCCGCAGAGCGCGCTCTTCAGGTTGAGGCTCTTGAAGTCGACCCCCATCTGCTCGCCGACCTCGTAGATGTGCATCAGGAAGGAGGGAGTCGAGGTCAGGGCGGTGGAACCGAAGTCCTCCATCAGCATAATCTGCTTCTGGGTGTTGCCGCCGGAGATCGGAATCACCCCCGCGCCGACCTTCAGGGCGCCGTAATGAGCTCCCAGGCCGCCGGTGAAGAGGCCGTAACCGAAAATATTCTGCACCACGTCATTCTTGCCGATGCCGGCGCCGGTGCAGGTGCGGGCCATCGACTCGGACCAGACCTCGAGGTCCTGGCGGGTATAGCCGACGGCGATCGGCTTGCCGGTGGTGCCGGAAGTGGCATGGTACTCGACAATCTCTTCCGGCGACGCGCTGAACATCTTGAACGGATAGTTGTCGCGCAGATCCTGCTTGGTGGTAAAGGGCAGCCGGCGGATATCATCAAGCGAGCGGATGTCGTCCGGGGTCACTCCCAGGTCATCCAGCTTCTTCCGGTAATGGGCGTTGCGCTCATAGACGTAGGCGACGGTCCTCTGCAGACCGGCAAGCTGGATGGCCCGCATTTCGTCACGACTGAGGGTTTCCTCTTTGCTCCATGCCATGGTTCTCTCTCCTTGTTCGATAGCCGGGTCGATGACAGACGATTACAGATAATTCAATTCCCGCGCCTGCTCCCTGATCTCATCACGGAAGCGCGGATGAGCGATCTTGATCAGGGCCGCGGTACGCTGCCGGACGGTTTTGCCGTAGAGGTCGGCAATGCCGTACTCGGTCACCACGTAATGGACGTGATTACGGCTGGTGACCACCCCGGCCCCATGCTTGAGCAGGGGCACGATACGACTGAGCACCGTACCGTCCCGCAGGGTCGAGGTGCTCGGCAGGGCGATGATCGGCACCCCGCCCTTCGAGCGGGAGGCGCCGTAAATGAAATCGAGCTGGCCGCCGACCGCCGAGTGGAAGCGGGGACCGATGCTGTCGGCACAGACCTGGCCGGTGAGATCGACCTCGATCGCCGAGTTGATCGCCACCATGCGCTCGTTCTGCGCCACCACGAAGGGATCGTTGACATACTCGGTGCGGTGCAGCTCCACCAGCGGGTTGTTGTCCACCCAGTCGTAGAGGCGTCGGGTGCCGAGCAGGAAACCGCAGATGATCTTGCCCGGGTGGAGGGTCTTGCGGGCGCCGTTGAGCACCCCCGCCTCGACCAGGTCGATCACCCCGTCGGAGATCAGTTCGGAATGGACACCGAGGTCCTTCTTGTCCTTGAGGAACTTGAGCACCGCGTTGGGAATCGCCCCGATCCCCATCTGCATGGTCGCGCCGTCGGGGATCAGCTCGGCGATGTGCGCGGCGATCCCCTCGACCACCTCGCCGTCGGCGTCATCCCCCATCGGCATCTCGAACAGCGGCGTGTCGCTGGGGATGATGTAGTCCATCTTGTCGATGTGCATGGCGGTATCGCCGAGGGTGCGCGGCATCTGCTCGTTGACCTGGGCGATGACGATCTTTGAAACCTCCGCCGCCGAGATGGTGAGCCCCGATTCCGCCCCCATGGAGCAGAAACCGTTTTCATCCGGCGTTGAAACATGGATCAGGGCGACATCCACCGGCAGGTGGCCGTCCTTGAACAGCAACGGGAATTCAGACAGCATCACCGGGGTGAAATCGGCCCGTCCCTGATTGATCGCCTTGCGCACGTTGGCGCTGATGAACATCGAGTTGATGCGCAGGTGGCCCTCCATCTCCGGGGCGACATAGTCGGCCGGGCAGATGGTCAGCGGGTGGCAGACCTCGACATCGCGCAATTCCGGCGCCCGCCGCACCAGGGCGTCAAGCAGCGGCAGCGGCACCGAGGCGTTGCCGGTCAGAAAGACCCGATCGCCCGACTTGATGGCCTTGACCGCCTCGTCCGGGGTGGTGGTCCGCTCCTGGTAGATCTGTCGCCAGTTGGCCTGCTCCGAGGTTCCGCTCTGCATCATCAACTCCTTTGCCCTGGTTCCCTGGGTGCCGCACCCCGGGCGATCACAAGGACCGCCCCGGCAGCATGTTTCTTCAAATGCGGATGCGGCCGTCGACCGCGAAGGCCCGATCGGCAAACGCCATGATCGGGTTGAGATCCATCTCCTGAATCATCGGCAGGTCGGTCAGCAGCTGTGACACCCGCTGAATCAGTTCGATCACCGCCTGCTTGTCGATTCCGGCCTCGCCGCGAACCCCGTCAAGCAGGGCGGCGGTCTTGATGCCGGAGAGCATCTCCTCGGCCTCGACCCGGGTGACCGGGGCGATCTTGAACACCACGTCCTTGAGGACCTCGACATAGATGCCGCCGAGGCCGAACATCACCAGGTGCCCCAGTTCCCGCTCGGCACTGGCGCCGATGATCAACTCGCGGCCGCCGGGCAGGAATTTCTGCACCAGGAACCTCAGTTCGCCGTGCCCGCCGAGACGGGCCTGCATCTCCTCCACGGCGGCGCGCACCGCGGCCCCGTCCGCCAGGTTGACGGCGACGCCGCCCATGTCGCTCTTGTGATCAATGGCGGCACAGTCGACCTTGACCACCACCGGGTAGCCGATGCGATCGGCGGCGGCGACCGCCTGTGCGGCGTCATCCGTCACCGCCCAGGGAGCGACCGGGATGCCGTAGGCCTCGAAAATGGAATAGACCTCCTCGGCCGAGAGCACCGCGCGACCGTCCTCGCGGGCCTGGTCGATGACCGCCCGGGCGCGGGAAGCGTCGGTACCGGAGAAAACCTCCGGCTGACCGATATCGCGCTGCCTGATCCGCCCGTAGCGCACCAGCGCCCCCAGCGCGCGGGCGGCATCCCCCGGGTTGGCATAGAAGGGCACCCCGCCCTCGCGGAGAATCGCCTCAGTCTTCCGGTAGCGCTCCAGCTTGAGGTTGGTCATGAAGTTGCAGACCAGCGGCTTGCGCCCCTGGCGGCTGACCTCGACGATCTGCCGCGCCACCTCGTCGGTGTCGGTGAAGGGCGCGGTGACGAAATTCATGAACACGCAGTCGATCTGGTCATCGTCCATCAGCACGTCGAGAGCGGCCCGGAACTGCGGTCCGCCGGCGGTGGCGACGACATCGATCGGGTTCTCCAGCGCCGCTTCGGGGAACTGGGTCTCCCGCAACCGGGCGATGGAAGCTTCACAGAGCTTGGGAACTTCGAGGTCGAAGTCGACCAGCACGTCGGTGGCGATCACCGCCGGGCCGCCGGTGTTGGTGATGATGCCGATGCGGTTGCCCTTCGGAATCGGCTGGCTGGAGAAGGCCATCGCCGCGCGCACCATCTCCCCCTCGTCGCGGAAGGGCAGGATACCAATCTTCTCGAAAATCAGCTCGGTGGCGATATCGACCCCGGCCAGCGAGCCGGTATGCGAGGAGGCGGCTTTGGCGCCCTGCTCGGTGCGGCCGGCCTTCATCGCCAGGATCGGCTTGCGGCTCGCCACGTCGCGGGCGATTTCGAGAAATTCGCGCGGTTTGTCGAAGCCCTCGGTGTAGAGAATGATCGCCCGGGTCCCCTCGTCCTGTCCGTAGTACTGGAGAATTTCCGGGATCGAGACATCGCAGGCGTTGCCATTGCTGGCATAGAGCCGCTGGCCGATTTCGAGATCATCCAGCGCCTGCATGATCAGCGCCCCGACCCCGCCGGAGAGGGCGACCACCGAGATGCTGCCCGGCTTGGGAAAGGTGAAGGTGAAGTTGCAGTAGGCATTCAGCTCCGGATCGGAATTGATGATCCCCTGGCAGTTGGGCCCGAACACACGGATGCCGTATTCGCGGGCATAGCCGAGAAACTCCGCCTGCAGCCTGGCCCCCTCTTCCCCCATCTCGCTGAAACCGGCGGTGTTGATGATCACCGCCTTGACTCCCTTTTCACCGCACTCCTTCATCGCCTGGGGAACAAACGGACTGGGAACGATAATATGCGCCAGGTCGATCTCGCCCGGCACGTCGGCCAGCGCAGGATAGGCCTTGAGCCCGCAGACCTCCGACGCCCTGGGATTGATCGGATAGATCTTCCCCTTGTAGTCGTAGCGCTGCAGGTTGCGGATAATGACATTGCCGATCGAGAGCTCCTTGGTGGAGGCGCCGACCAGGGCAACCGCTTTGGGTTCAAACAGGGCTTCAAGCATGATCTTTTCTCTCCTCCAGCTGTTCAATGAAAGCTTCGACATTGGTCACGGTCTGTTCATCGGAAACACAGCGCAGGTCGTTGAGATCGCCGGAGATCACCAGGCTGGGAATGCCGGTCTCCCGCTCCAGGCGCTGAGGCATGCCGTAGCGACTGTTGGAATTGCAGGGGCAGGTCTTGGCGTCGTGGTAGATGATGCCGTCGATGCGGAATTTTTCCAGCATCTGCTTGATGTACTGCTCCTTGTAGGCGTCGGAACGGACAATGAACAGCCCCAGGTAGGCCCTGGCCATGCTGCGGATCGGCTCTTCGGGATCGAAGTCGGGAAAAATCCAGCTGCTGCAGTAGGTGGAGACCAGGACGCTGACATTGAGCCGGGCGAACAGTTCGGAGTGCTGGCGAAGCCTCCCCCAGACCGGCATCCCTTCCCAGTAGATGCGGTACTGCTCGTCATCAACCGCCCCGCTGCCGTCGGCAATGCGCTGCTGCAGTTCGGCCAGCAGCTGCCGGTAGTAGTCGACCGCCTGCCGGGTGCCGCGCAGCACCACCGCCGGGCCCATATGGATGGTGCCGTCGAAGAAGGTCAGCGGCGCCGGAACCGCCATCGCCGTCTCCAGCACCTGGCGCCAGAGTTCGGTGCATTCGCGGGAGAGGGCCACGGTCTCACGCAGCCGCGCCATGTCGAGGGACTGTCCGCTGACCTCTTCAAGGGTCGGGATCAGCGCCTCGATCTGGCGCGTGACATCATCGACCAGGATCTCGCTGACATCCGTGAAATTCTTCGGCGAGGTAATACCGATGCAGGGCACGTCAAACTCGCGGGCGTACCAGGAGAACCAGTCCTGGACGTCACGGCACTGGTTGGTGTTGTAGACCAGCACGTCGGGACGCGGCGGTGCCTCGATGCCGGGATAGGCCCTGGCGAGCGGGGAGATCCCCTTGAGATGGGCGCCGATGTCGGCGGTCAGGTAGGAACAGATATCGGGCGAGTAGCCGATGGTGTTGGCTTCGGGAATCAGTTCGGTGGCCATGCGCGTCGCACCGAGCATGGCGGCGTGATTCTCGGGGAAATGAACCGCAAACCCCATCGCCCGCAGCAGTTCGGCCGGGCCGACGCTGGTACACCAGGCGACTTTGCGATCGGAAGCCGCGGCCGCATCGTTGAGGTCGTAGAAATACTCGGACATGATTTTCATCATCTGCCCGGTGGATTCGATCTTCTTCCGTGCCGGTTGTTTCTCCGCTGCCATGAATCAACTCCCGCAAAAAATGGGTTCCATCAAGGTTGCCACCCGCTCGCTTCGCTCGCTCAAGACACCAAGCTCACCAAGAAAATCTTTTCTGTTTTTCTGTTTTCTGTATGTTCTGTCTGGTTAATTGTTTTCTGCTGTCTTGGCGTCCTTGGTGTCTTGGTGGCTCCAGGTCTTCAGTTTTCCGCGTCCTCCCGCGCGAACAGCGCCGCGCCGATGGCACCGGTCAGCTGGGGATACTCCGGCAGCAGCACCGACCGACCGATCATCTCTTCGGTCATCTCCACCAGGTAGGGGTTGTGAGCCACCACCCCGCCGCACAGCACCACTTTTTCGGTCAGGGAATCCATCTCCAGCACCCGCTGGATCATCGAGTAGAAGATTCCCTTGATGATGTCGGCCACCGGTTTGCCGTGACGGATACTCTCCAGCACCTCGGTGGCGGAGAAAACGGTACAGTAGCTGCCGATCTTGATCATCTCCGTTGCCCGCCGCGCCAGGTTGTTCATCTCCTGCAGCGGGATATCGAGCCGGGCCGACATCTCTTCCAGGAACGCGCCGGTGCCGGCGGCACACTTGCGGTTCATCTTGAACCCCTGGCGCCGCCCGGCGGCGTCGAGCTTGATAATCTTGTTGTCCTGGCCGCCGATATCGATAATGGTCTGCGCCTCGGGAAAACTGTGAAAGCAGCCCCGGGCGTGACAACTGATCTCGGTCTTGCTGCGACTGGTGACAAAGGTGACGTTGCTGCGTCCGTAACCGGTGGCCATGGCGCCGCCGATATCGCTCCGCCCGGCCCCGGCCCTGAGCAGCGCGTCATCGAGGCAGATTGCCGCAGTGGCGGCAAAGTCGATCCCGGACTTCTTGACCGCGTGACCGAGCAGGGCTCCCTGATCGTCAATCACGACAACCTTGGTCCGCGAGGCTCCCATGTCGAGCCCGATAAAAACCGGCCGGGTCATAAACTGTCCTCAGTCTCGGTCGCCCCGGTCAGTACCGGGCCGCCTCCGACTCGATGGTCCGCACCAGGTTGACCAGGCGCGGGCCGATATCATCTTCCAGCATGTGCCTGCGCAGCACGAAAGAGGGGGCCGCGCAGTTGAAGGTCAGCAGCCGGCAACCGGCAACCGGCAGCATCGGTACGCCGACGGCGTTGACGTCACTGCGCCAGTCACCGATGGAGAAACAGAATCCGCGTTCGCGGTAATCACGCAGCGCCTGCTCAATCCCCGCCTTATGCTGCGGCCAGGAGGCCTCGTCGCGCTTGCGGATATGATCAAGCAGCTGCTCCCGCTCCGGCTCCGGCAGTCCGCAGAGCAGCGCCCGTCCCATGGCGGTGGTCGCAATCGGCACCCGGGTGCCGGGCTCCCGCCGCAGGGAAACCGTGGCGGCGGTGCTGTGACGGCCGTCGAGATAGATCATCCCGAGCCGGTCGCGGGTGCCGACCGAAACAACGGTGTGCGAATAATCAGCCAGCTCCTGCATCAGCGGGCGGGCGATCTTCAACACATCCATATTGGTGAGCAGGGAATACCCGAGGGAAAGGACCGAGGTGCCGAGCTGGTACTTGCCCAGCCGTTCGTCATGGTACAGGTAACCCATCCGGGTCAGGGTATAGGTAAGCCGGGAAACGGTCGGCTTCGGCAACCCGGTGCGCCGGGCGATGTCCTGATTCCCCAGGTGCCGATCGTGCGGACGGAAGCAGCGCAGCACTTCCAGACCTCGTGCCAGAGCGGTGACGAACTGCCGGTCCTGGCTGTTGCCGCCAGGTTCGACACTGAACGCGTAGTCGCGTTCCAGCAGCTCGTCCCGACCATTCTTCAAATTGTCTGCCGCCTGGTCACTCATCCGCAAAGCCATTCTGGTAGAAGGGGCGAAAAACAGCTCTTGCCGTGCCTCATCTCTACCGAAAAGGGCGAATCATGTCAAGGCAATAAAACGATGTTTTTTGAAAATCAGTTTCGCACTGCAAAATAGAGTAACCCCATGGGCTTTCTTTTAAATGCCTTTAAAACAACTCAATATCCCATCGATGCAGGCCGAACAAGCCCTAACAGCCTGTGTTTCATGGGACATGACGGAACCCTGAATTTCGCGGAAAATTACTGTTTACAAACGTTGTGTTGTCAGGTAGGATTTACACAAATTGGAATTTAGTTTCGCACTGCGAAACACAAAACCGGGGCAACCAATCTCGGCATGCACAGTATCGCCAGTATTCACACGACAGTATCATCCAATCTTTAAACGACCTGGAACCAACAGAGAGGGCACACCTATGAAACCGATTACAACCGTCGGCGTCGTCGGCGCCGGAACCATGGGGTCGGCGATTGCACAACACTTCATCATGAAGGGTCTGCCGGTCATTCTTGTCGACCAGCAGGACGCTTTCCTGGAAAAGGGTGTCGGCCATATCCGCTCTTCCCTGGAAGAAGCCCTGCAGCGCAGGCTGATCGACCAGGCCGGTTTCGAGCAGATCCTCGGCCGTCTGCACTGCACCACCGATCAGGGAGAACTGGCGAAAGCCGACCTGGTGGTGGAAGCCATCTTCGAAAATCTGGCGGTCAAGAAGCAGCTGTTCGCCGAACTGGAGCAGGTCGTCGGTGCCGACTGCATCCTCGCCAGCAATACCTCCTCTTTCCTGATCAGTGAAATCGCCGCCGACCTGAAGACCCCCGAACGGGTGCTCGGCGTTCACTACTTCTACCACGCGGCCAAGAACAAGCTGGTGGAGATCATCCCCGGCGAGAAGACCGACAGCGCCATCGTCACCGCGCTGGAAAACTTCTACAGCTACTACGACAAGACCCCGATTCTGGTCAAGGACGCGCCCGGCTTCGCCGTCAACCGCTTCTTCGTCCCCTGGCTCAACGAAGCCGCCCGGCTCTACGAAGAGGGTTTCGGCAGCATCGCCTTCATCGACCGGGTCGCCTGCGAGGTTTTCGGCGTTGGCATGGGCCCCTTCGCGCTGATGAACGCCACCGGGGTGCCGATCGCCATGCACGCCGCCGACGGCCTGGCCGGCGAACTCGGTCCCTTCTACGCTCCTGCGGAAATTCTCTGCCGGCAGGTCGCGTCGAAACAGGACTGGAATGTCGAGGACAACAGCCTGCTGAACAACGGTTCCGACCGTGAAGATGTCGTCACCCGCCGGCTGGTCGGCGCCAGCCTCGGGGTTGCCGCGCAGATGGTCGACGAGGGCGTGGTCGACGCGACCTCCGCCGATCTCGGCGCCCGGGCCGGCCTGCGCTGGCCGGTCGGCCCCTTCGAACTGCTCGCCAAACTCGGCCCGGACAATGTCCGGGACATGGTCGAAAGCGTCTTCTCCAGCTGGCAGCTGCCCCTGCCGGGCTGCCTCACCGCTGCCGGCGCCGGGGCCCTGACCCTCGACTGGGTGACCAGCGAAGTGGTCGGCAGAACCGGCTTCATCATCTTCAACCTCCCCGACCGGATGAATCCCCTCGGCGAACAGGTGATGAACCAGCTCGACCGCTGCGTCGATGAACTCAACGCCCGCGACGATATCGACAAGATCATCATCCACGGCAAGGGCAAGGCCTTTATCGCCGGCGCCGACATCAAGTTCTTCCTCGATGCCATGGCGGCCGACGATCTGCAGCGCATCCAGACCTTCACCGATTTCGGCCAGCAGGTTCTGAACAAGATCAGCTCTTCCAGCAAGGCGACCTGTGCCTTCCTTGACGGCCTGACCCTGGGCGGCGGACTGGAACTGGCGCTGGCCTGCGACTACCGCATCGGCACCCGCAAATCGGTGCTCGCCTTTCCCGAAACCGGCATCGGCATCTACCCGGGGCTCGGCGGCACCCAACGGACCCCGCGCCTGATCGGCGTCGGCCGCGCCAAGCTGCTGATCGCCACCGGCCAGTTCATCAACGCCAAACAGGCCTTCGCCTACGGGCTGGTCGACGCGGTTATCGATCCTCCCTTCGACTGGCGGGAACTGGCGGACTTCAACATCGACAAACCCCAGGCCGGACGTACCGAGGAAACCCCGGAAGAAGCCGCCTTTGCCGCTTTCGACGGTGACCTGAGCAATCCGCTGCTCGACCGCGAAGGCTTCGAGAAACAGGCCAAGGGCATCCGCCGCAAGGCTCCCGGGGCATTGAAAACAGCCATGGAACTGATCGACAAAGGCCGGGATCTCGACCTGGCCGCGGCCCTGCAACTGGAGTTGGACGGCCTGCAGACCATCTTCGCCTCCCAGGATGCGAAAATCGGCCTGAGCAGCATCATCAGCGGTCAGAAGCCGGTCTTTACCGGCAAATAAACGAAAACATGCCGCCAAGACGCCAGAAAAATCTGAATGAACCTGAAAATCGGCTAAAGGAGAAGGGCCAAAGGCCAGTGGCGAAGTTTTTTCGTTAAAACCTTTAGCCCCTTACCCTTCGCCGTCTTCACTTCTTCAGGTGTCTTGGCGACCAACGATTTAAAACAAACCTGAATCAGTGAGTTCCTGTTGGATGGAGAGTGCAAGTGCTTGGTCTGAATGAGATTTCCAAAAATCTGAAGCGCACCCACAGGTTCGCTGGTGATTTTTGGAAAGTTCAGGCAGGTCAATGACTTGTGCTATCCGCCGACAAGGTGCTCACTGATTCAGGACAAAGCAAAGGAGCTTCCATGAGCGCAAGTGTAAAGGGATTTCGGGACAGTCAGAGCGGCAGCGGCGCCCTGTTCGAGGATGTCTACCTGATCGACGGCAAGCGGACCCCGTTCGGCAAGTACACCGGCAGCCTCTCCAGCATGTCACCGACCGACCTCGGCATTCTCGCCGGCCGGGCGGCGATCGAGGCGGCCGGGGTACCGGCTGCGGAGATCGACCAGACCATCGTCGCCAACATCGGCCAGGCCAGCGCCGACTGCTTTTTCCTCCCCCGGCACATCGCCCTCTACAGCGGCGCGCCGTTGCAGAGTACCGCCCTTCTGACCCAGCGGATCTGCGGCTCGGGAATGGAACTGCTGGGCCAGGCGGCGGAACAGATCGCCCTCGGCAAGGCGCAGCTGGTCCTCGGCTGCGGCACTGACACCATGAGCCGCTTCCCCCTCGCCTCCTACTCCGCCCGCCAGGGTTTCCCGCTGGGGCGGCCGGAATTTGTCGACCTGCTCTGGGAGGCCCTCAATGACACCGCCGCCGTTCCCATGGGCTGCACCGCCGACAACCTGGCACGGGAATACAATCTCAGCCGGGAAGAGGTCGACGCCTTTGCCATGCGCAGCCAGGAACGCTACGCGACCGCGCAGCAGAACGGCTTCTTCGAGGGAGAAATCGCCCCGATCGCTCCCAAGGGGGTGCTGGAGATGGGGGATTACAAACCCCGCAAGTACCGCCTGAACAGCCGCGAAGAGTGCGGAGCCGACGAGCATCCGCGCCGCACCACCCTGGAACAGCTGGCCAGGCTGCCCTTCGTTTTCAGCAAGGAGGGGCCGACCACCGCCGGCAGCGCCTCCGGCATCGTCGACGGCGCAGCGGCGATGATGGTCGCCTCCGGCGACTACGTCCGCGCCCACGGCCTGAAACCGCTGGGCAAAATCCGCGGCTTCGCCGCCAGCGGCGTGCGCCCCGACATCATGGGCATCGGCCCGGCACCCTCGATCCGCCTGCTGCTGAAACAACTTGGCATGCAGCTGGGAGACATCGATCGCTTTGAAATCAACGAGGCCTTCGCCGCCCAGTGCCTGGCCGTTGCTCGGGAACTGCAGCTCGACGAGGACAAGCTCAACATCAACGGCGGCGCCATCGCCATCGGCCATCCCCTCGGCGCCACCGGCGTGCGTCTCACCCTGACCTGCCTGAAAACCCTGCAACGCGACGGCAAGCAGTTCGGCATCGCCTCGGCCTGCATCGGCGGCGGCCAGGGAATCGCCCTGGCCGTGGAGGCCTGCTGATGACGGCGGCCGCGGAAAAGGGCGCGCGGGTGGTGCTGATCACCGGCGCCGGCCGGGGCATCGGCGCCGCCATCGCCCGACGCTTCGCCGCCGAGGGAGCACGCCTGGCGCTGGTGGATGTCAACGCCGGGCAGCTGCAGTCCTTCGCCGCCGAACTGGAGGCGGACGGCTGCCAGGTGCTGCCGATCAGTGCCGACATCACCGACAAGGCCCGGGTCGAACAACTGATGGCCGAGGTGACCGGTCACTTCGGGCGGCTCGACGTGCTGGTCAACAATGCCGGCATCATTCGCGACGGCTTCATCAGCAAGATTTCCGAACAGGACTGGGACCAGGTCATCGACGTCAATCTCAAGGGCGCCTTCCTCTGCTGCCAGGCGGCCTTCCCGACCCTGAAGGCCCAGCAGTACGGCAAGATCGTCAATATCGTCTCGCGCGCCTGGCTCGGCAATATCGGCCAGGCCAACTACTCAGCCAGCAAGGGTGGGCTGGTCAGCCTGACCCGCACCCTGGCCCTGGAGTTCGCCCGCTTCCAGATCAATGTCAACGCCGTGGCGCCGGGCCTGATCGACACCCCGATGAGCCAGAGCATGCCGGAAGAGGCGCGGGCAAGGCTGATCCGCATGCAGCCGACCGGCAAGATGGGCAAAGTCGAGGACATCGCCGCCGCGGTCGCCTTCCTCGCCTCCGACGACGCCGTCTTCATCACCGGCCAGGTGCTGCATGTCGACGGCGGCAAGAGCTGCGGGTTGTTGTCACTGTAAGAAAAACAAGTCGTTGGGCCACCAAGACACCAAGGACACCAAGCAAGCAAAAGCAAAGAGGGCTCCGGTTATTGCAAATTCCCACCTTCTGATGCTTTAACCTTTTCCTTGCTTCCCGTCTTGAATTCTTCCTTGGTGCTCTTGGTGTCTTGGTGGCAAAAGCCTTAAAAGGGATTCTTAGATGAACGCCTACCTGATCGAAGCCGGACGCACCGCCATCGGCCGGGCCCACCCGGACAAGGGCCTGTACCGCGAGGTTCGCGCCGATGTCCTGCTGGCGGAGTTGATGCGGAAGACGCTGGCGGAAATGGAGGCCGGTGAAGAACTGACCGCCGCCATCGACGACGTCTACATCGGCTGCGTCGGCCAGCACCTCGAGCAGGGCAAGAACATCGCCCGCCTGGCGCTGCTGCTGGCCGGGCTTCCCGAAACCCTGCCCGGCACCACCGTCAACCGGCTCTGCGCTTCCAGCCTGCAGGCCTTCAATTTCGCCGCCTCGACCATCGCCGCAGGACACGCCGGGCTGCTGCTCGCCGGGGGCGTGGAGCACATGACCCACGTGCCGATGCAGGCGGCCACCGATTACCACCAGGGGCTGCTGGACCGCTACCCCTTTCCGTTCAACAACATGGGACTGACCGCAGAGAAGGTCGCCCGCGACTATGCCGTCAGCCGCCACGACCAGGACGCCTTCGCGGTGGAAAGCCACCGCCGGGCCCTGGCGGCCCGCAACGCCGGACATTTCGCCCGCGAGATCCTGCCGATCGACACCCCCGCCGGCCCCGCCCGTGACGACCAGTCACCGCGCCCGGGAACCAGCCTCGAAGCCCTGGCCGGGCTGAAGACCATCTTCGCCGCCGACGGTTCGGTCACCGCCGGAAACAGCTCGCCCCTCAACGACGGCGCCAGCCTGACCCTGCTCGCCTCCGAAGCCGCCTGTGAGCGCTTCGGCCTGAAACCGCGGGCGCGGGTGGTCGATTTCGCCGTCGTCGGCCTCGATCCCTGCACCATGGGCATGGGTCCGGTCCCGGCGATCCGCGCCCTGCTGCGGAAAACCGGCCTCGGTCTCGACCGGATCGACCGCTTCGAACTCAATGAGGCCTTCGCCAGCCAGGCGCTGGCCTGCATCCGCGAGCTGGAACTGGATCCGGACAAGGTCAACCCCTGGGGCGGCGCCATCGCCCTCGGTCATCCCCTCGGCTGCACCGGCACCCGGCTGATCACCACCCTGCTCAACGGCCTGGAAGAGAGCGGCGGCCGGTTCGGCATCGCCTCGCTCTGCATCGGCCACGGTCAGGGAATGGCGACCCTGATCGAGAGGCTCTGAGAGCCATGCCGCAGGCCGCCGTCGAGTTCGAGGTCCGCTACGCCGAAACCGACCAGATGGGCGTGGTCCATCACGCCAACTACCTGGTCTGGTTCGAACTGGCCCGGACCCGCTACTGTGCCGAGGCCGGGCTGCCCTACCCGGAGATCGAGGCCCGCGGCTACCTGATGATCATCACCCGGGCCGAACAGGACTACCGCCGGGCGGCCCGCTACGGCGACACCATCAGGGCGAGCTGCCGGCTCGACCGGATCAGCAGGCGCGGCCTGCAGTTCAACTACCGGATCGAACGGGGCGATGAGCTGCTGACCACCGGCAGCACCCGGCACATCTGGGTGAAGAAGGACAGCCTGCAGCCCTGCAGTCTGCCGGGGGAACTGCAGGAGAAATTCACCGACAGGGACAAATAAATTCTGCCACCAAGGCACAAAGTCCACCAAGAAAATCTAGAGTTAACGTCGGGACAAAAAAGGATTAAAAAGAAGATTCGAAATGCGGAGTTTTTGAAGTTACCTCAAGGCAGGTTTGCGCTTTTTCTTCCCAAGACAACAGAGTCCTTCTTGGTGCTTGGTGTCCTTGGTGTCTTGGTGGCCCAATGATCCATTCCAACCAACAGGAGAACAACAATGTCGATCAACGCTTATCGCTGGATGATGAAAGGTGTCAAGGAACCGCTGGTCAAGCAGGAATTCACCGCCACGGCGGGACCGGGTGAAGTGGTGGTGGCCGTCGCCGGCTGCGGGGTCTGCCATACCGACCTCGGCTTCTATTACGACGGCGTGCGCACCAATTCCGAACTGCCGCTGGCCCTCGGCCATGAAATCAGCGGCCGGGTGGTCGCCGCCGGGGAAGGCGTCGCCGACTGGATGGACAAGGCGGTGATCATTCCGGCAGTGATGCCCTGCGGCGAGTGCGACCTCTGCAAGCGCGGCAAGGGCACCATCTGCCGCGCCCAGAAGATGCCCGGCAACGACATCCAGGGCGGCTTCGCCAGCCACATCGTGGTTCCGGCCCGCGACCTCTGCCCGGTCGACGAGACCAAACTGGCCGCTTCCGGGCTGCAGCTGGCCGATATCTCGGTGGTGGCCGACGCGGTGACCACGCCCTATCAGGCCGTCCACCAGGCCGGGGTCGGCAACGGCGACCTGGCAATCGTCATCGGCGTCGGCGGCGTCGGCGGCTACTGCGTGCAGATGGCCCGGGCCTTCGGCGCCACCGTCATCGCCATCGACATCGACCAGGCCAAGCTCGACGCCATCGCCGAACACGGCGCGGCCGCGACCTTCAATGCCATGGAGATCGGCGGCCGCGACCTGAAGAAGGCGATCTCGGCCTTCGCCAAGGAGCAGGGCCTGCGCCGCACCGAGTGGTTCATCTTCGAATGTTCCGGCAGCAAGCCGGGGCAGGAGACCGCCTACGGACTCATGGTCCACGGCTCCACCCTGAGCGTGGTCGGCTTCACCATGGACAAGGTCGACATCCGCCTCTCCAACCTGATGGCCTTCCACGCCCGGGCGCTGGGCAACTGGGGCTGCCTGCCGGAACACTACCCGGCGGCCCTCGACCTGGTGCTGGCGGGCAAGGTGGAACTCGCCCCCTTTGTCGAACAGCGCCCGCTGGAGCAGATCAACGAGGTCTTCGCCGCGGTCCATGACCGGAAGATGAGCAAACGGGCGATCCTGGTACCCTGACAGGTCATCGGTATCCGGTCATCGGTAGGGGCGAACCTTGTGTTCGCCCATGTCGGCACCAACGAAACCCGGGCGAACACAAGGTTCGCCCCCACGAATTCAATCCATTTCGTAAAGGAGATACGACAGATGGCAACAACCGACGAAATCATTGCTCGCAACGCTCCGGCCGAACTGATCGATCACAACCTGATCGACAAGGATGTCGAGAGTCTCTGTGACGGCATGGTGCAGTATGAAAAACGTCCGGCCCGGCGCCGCGACGGCTCGGTGGCCGAAGGGCTCTACAACGCCTGGATCATCTTCAACAATCCGAAGCAGTACAACTCCTACACCACCGACATGGTCAAGGCCACCATCCTCGCCTTCCGCCGCGCCTCGGTCGACCGCGAGGTCAACGCCGTGGTCTTCACCGCGGTCGGCGACAAAGCCTTCTGCACCGGCGGCAACACCAAGGAATACGCCGAGTACTATGCCGGCAACCCGCAGGAGTACCGCCAGTACATGCGGCTGTTCAATGATATGGTGTCGGCCATCCTCGGCTGCGACAAGCCGGTCGTCTGCCGGGTCAACGGTATGCGCATCGGCGGCGGTCAGGAGATCGGCATGGCCTGCGATTTCACCATCGCCCAGGATCTCGCCAACTTCGGCCAGGCCGGTCCCAAGCACGGTTCGGCGGCCATCGGCGGCGCCACCGACTTTCTGCCGGTGATGATCGGCTGCGAACAGGCGATGGTCTCCGGCACCCTCTGCGAACCCTTCTCGGCCCACAAGGCGGCCCGGCTGGGCATCATCGCCGAGGTGGTCCCGGCCCTGAAAATCGACGGCAGATTCGTCCCCAACCCGACCGTGATCACCGACCGCTATCTCGATGAGTTCGGGCGCGTCATCCACGGCGAATTCAAGACCGGCGCCGACTTCAAGGCCGGGCGGGATCTGCTCAAACAGGGCGAAGTGGACCTCTCCATGCTCGATGAGAAGGTCGAGGAACTCTGCGCCAAGCTGATCGAGACCTTCCCCGAGTGCATGACCAAGAGCCTCGAAGAACTGCGCAAACCGAAACTGGAAGCCTGGAACAAGAACAAGGAGAATTCCCGCGCCTGGCTGGCACTGAACATGATGAACGAGGCCCGCACCGGCTTCCGCGCCTTCAACGAGGGCAACAAGGAAACCGGCCGCGAGATCGACTTCGTCAAGCTGCGCCAGGGTCTCGCCAAGGGCGTGCCCTGGACCGAGGAGTTGATCGAGAGCCTGATGCCGGGGAAATAAATTCTGATTGCCACCAAGGCACCAAGAACACCAAGAGAGACAAAGGCTTAAAACCAAACACCAAAACGATTTTTCCAAGTGCTTCTAAGTCTTTAAGGTTTTCTTGGTGATCTTGGTGCCTTGGTGGCTGATTTTTTTACGAAAGGACAAACCGATGAGCGATAGCCCGTTGAAAGTCTGGCTCGACCGTGACGGAACCCTGCTGCGCCTGCGCCTGGCGCGGCCGAAAGCCAATATCGTCGACGCGGCGATGATCGCCGCTTTGCGGCAGGCGCTGGCCGAACACCGGGGCATCCCCGAACTGCGCGCCGCGCTGCTCGACCACGAAGGCCCGCACTTCAGCTTCGGCGCCAGCGTTGATGAGCACATGCCGGACCAGTGCGCCGACATGCTCAAGTCACTGCACGCCCTGATCCGCGACATGCTCGACTTCCCGCTGCCGCTGCTGGTGGCGATCAAGGGCCAGTGTCTCGGCGGCGGACTGGAGGTCGCCGCCGCCGGCAGCATGCTGTTCGCCGCGCCCGACGCCAAACTCGGCCAGCCGGAAATCAAGCTGGCGGTCTTCGCACCCGCGGCCAGCTGCCTGCTGCCCGAGCGGATCGGCCAGGCCAAAGCCGAGGACCTGCTCTTCTCCGGCCGCAGCATGGCCGCCGAGGAAGCCCTGGCAACCGGCCTGATCGACAACCTCTCCGACGATCCGGAAACGGCGGCCCTGGCGTATTTCGACAAGGCTCTGGCGCCGAGCAGTGCCAGCACCCTGCGCTTCGCGGTGCGCGCCGCACGGGAGGAATACCGCCAGCGGGTCACCGCCAAGCTGGAGCGGGTGGAAACCCTCTACCTGGCCGAACTGATGCAGACCCATGACGCCGTCGAGGGCCTGACCGCCTTTGTCGAAAAGCGTCCGGCACAGTGGAAAAACTGCTGAAGGGGCAGTCCCCGTTCTTGAGGAACAGTCTCCGGCAAAAGGGCCCGTTCCCGGAAGCGGGGACAGGCCCAGAGGTAAGCCATGGAAAGGGTTGCTGATCAAGACATCATTGACGTCCACGTTCACTGCTTTGTCGGGACCGGCCAGGCCGAGAGGATTCATCGCGGCCTGGCCGGTCTGCGTCAGGCAGGCGTCAGGCAGATGGCGGTCATGGGCCTGGTCAATCCCGACCTGGATGAGAGGGAGGTCTGGAAACTTATTCCGGAAGGCTTTGACAACCTGGGAGACCCGCTTTTCAACGAGGCCGATCTCCTGCTGGAACTGACCCGGCAGAGCGACCGCATGCTGTTCCCCATGCTTGACACGCGGATGCTGCACGGACAGGCGCAGGCGGGAATCGAAAAGCTGTTCCGGCGGGGCTTCCGCGGCATCAAGGGCCTCTACCTGCCCGACAACGCCAACGACCTGGGCATCGCCGGCATCCCGGAGACCTTCGGCATCAGTCCCGGGCAGTATCGCGAACAGGAATGGGAGATCTTCGCTTTTGCCGAAGCCCATGGCCTGCCGGTCGTCTATCACATGGATGCCGGCCGCTATGGCGACGTGATGCGCGCCATCGTCGACGATTTCCCGCGGCTGCGCATCAACTTTCCCCATTTCGGCATCGGCCGCCGGGCCTTCGCCTCCATCCTCGACCGCTCCCCCAACGTCTTCACCGATATCGCCTACCTGCGGCCGCATATCCGGCGCAACCCCGCGAGCTACGCCGACTTCATCCGCCACTACCCTGCCCAGGTCTGCTTCGGTACCGACGCCCTGCTCCATCAACCCGGGATTATCCTGGACTACATCGACCTGGTGAAGTCGCTGAATCTTCCGGAGGAGCTTGAACACACGGTTTTTTCAGGGAACCCGCGGCGTTTTCTGGGATTGAATACCTGAGACAACGATTTTCAAAGCGACGCCGGCTCTCAAGGAGAGACAACTCATGACAATCCGCATCGTACGTCTCGGAACCGAACGGAAAAGTGACGAAGGACTGCGCATCGGGACGGTCAGGCGTCCTCCCCGCGGCGTTCCAAAGAGTGAATACGCGGCGCGGAACTGGTATGATGTCTGGCTTCCGAACCTGGCGCCGTCAGCGGGACTCATGAAACTGGCCAAAGCTGCCGAATCGGAAAAGGAATGGGAGCTTTTTCTCAGGAAATACCGTTCCGAAATGGCGGATCCCGAAAAAAGCAGGGTCCTTGATCTGCTTGCGGCGCTATCCCGGGACACAAATTTCTCGGTCGGCTGCTACTGCGAGAACGAGGTGCGCTGTCATCGCTCGGTGCTGCGCGACCTGCTGGCGGAGCGGGGCGCCGTCCTGGAGATTTCGTTGCAGACAGACGAGGTGGAACCATGACAATTCCCCAGCGCGAGGGGGGCAGGATTCTTGTCGACGCCCTGAAAATCCATCAGGTCGATACCGTTTTCTGCGTGCCGGGCGAAAGCTACCTGCCGGTACTCGACGCCCTGTACGATGAGCAGGAGCGGCTGCGCCTGATCGTCTGCCGGCAGGAAGGGGGAGCCGCCTTCATGGCCGAGGCCTACGGCAAGCTGACCGGCCGGCCGGGGGTCTGCTTCGTCACCCGCGGCCCCGGCGCGACCAACGCCGGCATCGGCGTCCACACCGCCCGGCAGGACTCGACCCCGCTGGTGCTCTTCGTCGGCCAGGTCGGCGGCCGAATGGTTGAGCGTGAGGCTTTTCAGGAAATCGACTACCGCCGCATGTTCGGCCAGATGGCCAAGTGGGTCGCCCAGATCGATCGGGTCGAGCGTATTCCGGAAATGGTCAGTCACGCCTTTCACCTGGCGGTATCCGGTCGCCCCGGACCGGTGGTGCTGGCGCTGCCGGAAGACGTGCTGTCCGCCGTGGCCGCGGTGCCCGACTGCGACCGCTACCGTCCCGTCCAGGCCCATCCGGGACCGGATGCCCTGCGGGAACTGCGGGAGAGACTGGCCGCCGCGCAACGTCCCCTGCTGATTCTCGGTGGCGGCGGCTGGTCCGCCGAGGCCTGCGCCGCCATCCGCCGCTTCAGTGAGGCCAACCGGCTGCCGACCCTCTGCACTTTCCGACGACAGGATCTGTACGACAACCGGCTGCCCAACTATGTCGGGGATCTGGGGCTCGGCGTCAACCCCCGCCTGGCCGAACGGGTCCGGCAGGCGGACCTGTTGCTCGCCGTCGGCCCGCGCCTCGGCGAAACGACCACCGGCGGCTACCAACTGCTCGATATCCCGCGCCCCCGGCAGACCCTGATCCATGTCCATGCCGGCGCCGAGGAACTGGGACGCGTCTACCGGGCCGACCTGCCGATCAATGCCGGCATGGCGGAATTCGCCGCCGCCGTCAGCACCCTGCCGACCGTCGAAGCACCGGCCTGGCAGGACTGGCTGACACAGGCGCGGGAAGACTACCTGAGCCACCTGCAGCCGCCGACCGCGCGCGGGGAACTGGACCTGGCCGCCGTTATCGCATTTCTCAACCGACGGCTGCCGGCAGAGGCGATCCTCACCAACGGCGCCGGCAACTACTCCGCCTGGCTGCACCGCTTCTACCAGTATCGCGGTTTCCGCACCCAGCTGGCTCCCACCAGCGGGGCCATGGGCTATGGCGTCCCCGCGGCGGTCGCGGCCAAGCTGGCCCACCCGGAACGGCCGGTGGTCTGCCTGGCCGGCGACGGTTGCTTCCAGATGAACGGCCAGGAGTTGGCCACCGCCGTCCGGCACCGGCTGGCGATTATCTTCCTGGTCTGCAACAACGGCATGTACGGCACCATCCGCATGCACCAGGAACGGCGCTATCCCGGCCGGGTCTGCGGCACCGACCTGGCCAACCCGGACTTCGCCGCCCTGGCCCGGGCCTACGGCGCCCACGGCGAAACGGTCGACAATCACGAAACCTTCGTCGCCGCTTTCGAGCGAGCCCTGACACTGGACGGACCGGCACTGATCGAACTGCGCACCGATCCCCGGGCGATCACTCCCGACGAAAGACTGGAGCAAAGCTAGCCATTCCTGACGTGAAATCCAGTCCGGCAGAAAAGAAGAATCTGCCTCAGGGGAGCAATCTCGACTCTTTGACTATCTTCCGCGAGACTGTCCGAACCTACATCAAAACCACTTGACAAACCACGCTATCACGTCCATAGTCCACGGACAAAGGACAAGAGGGAAAGAGAGGGGGGGGTGACACAATGAAAAGTCAAGATATTTTCATCCTGTTAAAGTTGGCCAGCCTGCAAGCTCAGGAGAACAAAGATCTGTCGTCGGTCGATGCCGCTCTTTACACGGTCAGGGGGCTTGCTGAAGAATTGGGTGTCGGAAAATCCGAGATCAATAACTCCATCAATCGCAGTATTTCTGTCGGCCTGCTCAAAAGAGACCGTAAAAATAATTTGCCACGGCCAAACCTGAAAGCCCTCAGAGAGTTCATTGTTTACGGCCTCAAATATGTTTTTCCGGCCAAACCTTCTGAAATAACCCGAGGAATACCGACGGCCTTTGCAGCGCCCATGCTCAAAGGACAACTGATGACAGCAGGCGAAATGATTTATGTCTGGCCAGACGCCAAGGGTAGAGACAAGGGCCAATCGGTTACGCCACTTTTTAAAACTGTCCCCTATGCGATCAAACGCGACTCCAGACTTTACACATCCCTCGCTCTGGTTGACGCTATTCGTCTCGGTGGCCCAAGGGAAGCGCACCTTGCCGAACAACTTCTCGCTGAAAGTCTTGAAGCATGAGAAACAACACTTACAATCTGCTCAGGGAGATGATCACAACAGTTGCCAGGGCTTTGGGCGAAGAAATGCTGGACGAAGTTGCTTTTGTCGGCGGCTGTACGACCGGATTCCTGCTGACCGATGAATTCAGCAGGGAAGCGGTTCGCTATACCGATGATGTCGACCTGATCATCAATGTTGTCGGTTACCCGAAGTGGGCCAGTTTCCAGGAGCGGTTGAGGGACAAAGGATTCAAGGAATCCGCTGAAGACAAAGTCAATTGCCGCATGCGGCTCGATGGTCTGAAAGTCGATTTTATGCCAGATGACGAAAGAATACTGGGCTACAGTAATCGCTGGTATTCAGAGGCTTTCGCGTCTGCGCAGCCCTACCGCCTGACCGAAGCAATAACCATAAAGTTGCTCACACCTCCCTATTTTATTGCCACAAAACTTGAAGCCTACCTGGGACGCGGCAATGATGACCCGCAAGGCAGCCATGACATGGAAGACATTCTCAACCTATTCGATGGCCGTGACGATATTGTTGAAGTGATTGCTGAAGAAAAAGAAGCCGTCAGAAGCTACATCGCTCGACAGATTGATCTACTTCTTAAGAACAACGATTTCGACTATGCGGTGCAGACTGCGGCCAGGGGAGACAAGGCCCGAGAAGATCTCATTTATGAGCGACTGGAAAGGGTTCGGGATTTAGAATAGGGCTGAACTTAAAGGCAAACCATAAGCTCTGGGAGTTGCAACATTGCAGACCCTCTTGTTTGTTCTCTGGGCGGTGGAACGGAGCCGAGGAATTGTGGATGAGGTTGATATTGTTCTTCAGGATGAAGGAATAGCATAACTGCATGGGCGTACCTTTGTCCCCTCCAAAATGTCCGTTAACACATATATGGCCTCCCCTCTACATACAAGGAGACATGGGGGCAAATCTGCCTTTGGCTTTTATCAAAGATTGTCAGGACATAGGGTCAAATAGTCATTAGGGTAATAGTCATTGACAATGGGCGGAAGATTCCTTGCCGGCGATACAAATATCCGTTATTATCATCAGGTGATAAATATGGCAGGAGGGGACATTTTCATTTGAACAGCTTCGACCTTGAAAATCTCTTGAATTTGAATGGAGAAATTTTGCCCATGGCAAACGGCTACTGGGTCAAATTTGAAGCCAGGCGGGTCACGGTCAATGAGCATATCCCCCACGGGAGCAGTTACAGCCTGACGCTCCACGACAGAACCAACCGACGGATAATCGGCTTCGACAATGCTCACGCGATCAAATCGAGAAGAAAAACGGGGCCCGAAAAATAACCTGGGACCACAAACACCAGCAAGAGAGGGTGTTCTGGTACGAATTCAAAACGGCAGGGCAGCTGCTCGAAGATTTCTGGGAAGCCGTTGAGACCTGCCTGGGAGAAAAGCATGTCTGAAAATGTCCTGAAAATCGGCATCATGTCCAGAGAAGATTACAAACAGCGGACCATTGCGATTGCCCGGGGTACATATACTCCCAAACGCAACGAGCCGAAGATCTGGTTCGAATCTCTCCAGTCAATGGCACAGGTTTTGAGCAGCGAAAATCAACGCCTGCTGCGACTGATCATGGATGAACATCCCCAGTCCCTTAAAGAACTTGAAGAACTGACGGGAAGAACCTCCAGCAATCTCTCCCGGACTCTGAAGACCATGGCTCATTACGGGATTGTCGAGCTTGAAAAACATAAGCGACGTCTTGTGCCAAAGGTTAAAACGTCCGACTTTCGAGTCGAATTTGGCATCAGACAACAATCTCATTGACGATTTTTGGATTTATGCATTCAGCGGGGCGGCCGACAAAATCAGCTGCTTGCCTCACCCTCAGCGAGGACAGCGAAATGTTCAAAGACATCGTATTGAAAAACAGGAGCTACAGACGCTTCCGGGAAGATGCAACCATCGAAGAGCAGGACCTGCGGGAGCTGGTCAACCTGGCCCGGCTGACCGCCTCGGGAGCCAATCGTCAACCCCTGAAATACCTGCTTTCGAATACGCCGGAAAAAAACGGCAGGATCTTCCCCCACCTGCACTGGGCGGGCTATCTGCAGGACTGGCCGGGGCCGGCGGCAGGGGAACGCCCGTCCGCCTATATCGTCATCCTCGGCGACACCAGCATCGCCAGGGGCTTCGGCTGCGACCACGGCATCGCCGCCCAGACCATTCTGCTGGGTGCTGTTGAAAAGGGCTGGGGCGGATGCATCATGGGGGCCATCAACCGGGACGCCCTGCGCAAGGCTCTCAACATCCCGGAACAGTTCGAAATCCTGCTGGTTCTCGCCCTCGGCAAACCGGTGGAAGAGGTGGTCATCGAACCCGTGCCGGCAGATGGAAATGTGAAATACTGGCGGGATGAAAAGGGGACCCACCACGTGCCGAAACGGGCCCTGGAGGAGATCATCCTCTCCCTCGGAGAGGATGTCTGACCCTCCACGACCTGACCCAGGGCCTAAGCCTTGGAGAACGGGCTCGGATTGCAGAGATTTTTTGCTTCTTTGGCAACGGCGTTGCAGTTCAGGCAGATGTGTCCCGGGTCTTTCATCAATGCCGCCACGTCTTCGTCGCGACCTTCTTTGCGCAATTGACAGATATGCAGCCAGTGTCCCGCCGGGTCCTTGCATTCAACTTTCTTCGAGTCAGACATGGGGCCTCCCGTGAACTGTTGTGGTCGATGCTTACCCTGAAGCAGTGAGTCCCCTGGCGGCGGACTGCACGCGTCATCCAGCAGAAACTCATTGATTCAGGTTTTAAGTATAACACCCCGCTGACCCCGGTCTCAGATCCGCCCCTCCCGGCGCAGCTTGACCAGGTGCGATTCGATGTTCAGCAGGGCGAAGGGCAGCAACTGCTGATCGACCCCCTGGTAGACGGTGTCGAGAATCTCGGCTTTTGTTTTGCCGCTGACGAATAACCTGTGGATCGCCTCTTCCCGTTCACGGCGATGTCGCAGGGTCTCCCGCAGGCGATGGGTGCCGCGCATCGGTGCGCCGTGCGAGGGCAGGATCACGGCAGGGTCAAGCGCGATAATGCGTTCCAGGGTTCCGAAATAGGCCGCCATGTCACCTTCCGGCGCGGCAATCACCACCGTGCCGGCCCCCTGGATGAGATCCCCGACCAGGAACCAGCGCAACGACTCCGGCGCCAGGGCGAGCTGCCCGGCATCATGGCCGGGAATCTCGAAAACCCTGACGGTTTCACCCTTCCAGCGGGTCAGTTCATCGCCTTCCCGCCTGATTTCAAGCCGCACCTCGGTGAAATAGTCACTGCCATACTTCTTCAGAATACGCTCACGGGTATCGTCACTCATCCAGACCGGAACACCAAGTCGCCTTGCCAGCTGCGGAACATGCTCATGATGATCGTGGTGGTGATGGGTCAGGAATAGGGCGCTGAGCGTTTCCGGTTCCAGGGTGCGCAACAGCTTCTCCAGCACCTGCGGCGACTCGGGGGACGGGTCAACCAGGATGCGCGGTGCGCCCGGATCTCCGAGCAGAAAAGCATTGGTCCGCTTGACCGGCGGGAAGGTATTGGACGGAACCGGGAGAATCCGCACGTCGCTCAACTGCTCAAAGCTGATGACAAACCTGTCCTCATCAAAGCGCGGCGACAGATCGCCGAAAGCGACCCCCTGCGGGTCGCGCTCCAAAGCCTGCAGCACCCAGCGCAAAGGCGGAACCATCAGCGCGTCCCCGCGTTCAAAGCTGTCAAGCAGCTGCCGCGGGGTCTTCCAGAAACAATCGGCGATCTCCCCGGGATCGGCGCTGAAAACCGGTCTTGTTTCCAGGTCGATGCGGAACACATGCAGGAAGAAGCGCGCCGCGACAACCGGCGGCGCCAGAGCTTTTGCCAGGTAGTGGACAGCTTTTACCTGCCCGGAGGCGATCCCGGCCGGGAGATCATAACCGAGTTCCTCCCGAACTTCCCGGACCAGCGCGTGCATCCGTTTGCCGTCCCACTCGCGAAGCAGCGGGGAGGGATGAGGCAGGTCCGGATCGTCCCGGTCAATCTTCCCCCCGGGAAAGGATTCATAGCCTGGAAAAGCCTGCAGGTAAGGCTGTCTCCGCAAGGCGAAGATCTCGCCCTGGTAACAGAACACGGCGGCAACCGATTCGATGATTTTAGCTGGGGGCATGGCAGGTCTTTCCATATCTCCGCAGGTTTTATTTGCTCATGAGCTCATAAAAATCCAGGCATCACAAATCGAGCGGGCTCCGCGCCTCTTTGCGGGTTCGATCCTGAACAGTATGAGTGTAGATCATTGTTGTGCGCAGGTCATTATGCAGATAACGTAAAATATTTTCGCTTTTTTGAGAAGGCACGGCAGTGCCCCTTAAGGTTAGAATTGTGCTTGCCAACATCATCCCTAACCGAAAGGAGAACACTGCCGTGGAAAACGATTGTACCTCAAAACAGGACAAAATTATCCAGCTGAATGAAAACGTCGTCAGGGACCACCTGGGAAAAATTGTTCGCAGTACCGTCGAGCAGACCCTGAACGACATGCTCGACGCCGAAGCCGATCGCCTGTGCAATGCCGAGAAATACCAGCGTCATGAAGCCCGCATCGACACCCGGGCCGGGCATTATCAGCGCAAACTGCAAACCCGGGTTGGAGAGGTTGAGCTGAATATTCCGAAACTCAGACGACAGACCTTCGAGACCGCCATCATTGAACGCTACAAGCGCCGGGAATCCTCGGTTGAGGAAGCTCTGATTGAAATGTACCTGGCCGGTGTTTCGGTACGAAGAGACCCTGACCTATTACGATTTTCCGCGAGGGCATCGCAGTCGGATACGCACCAACAATGCCCTTGAACGCATCATGAAGGAAATCCGACGGCGAACCAGAGTGGTCGGCGCCTTTCCTGACGGGCATTCGGCCTTGATGCTCTGCGCGGCCCGACTGCGCCACATTGCCGGAACCAAATGGGGGCAGAAGCGTTACCTGAATATGGATTTGCTCAAGGATCAGGATTTTGAACAGCTGATGGAAACAGGCGAAGCAATCTGACGGACTGGGGCACTGCCAGAAAAAAGCGAAAGATTCTTTACACTACCTGCGGGCCACTGCCTCCGTGGGAAATCGTTTGCGGAACTGATTGAGATTCATGGATCATCCTCCTTTGGGGAGCATGACCCACTGTCTTTGTGTCAAAATACGTCACAAACCACCTTTGTTTGGTGGATAGAACCGAAAATTTTCTATTCTAACCTTGAGAACAATGGGAGTTCAGGCTCTGGTTTTGGCCTTGTCAAAATACTTATTAACTCTTTCTTGTCCATGCCTGGCTTGTATAGGCGGAAATAACTGTGTGATTTTACACCTTCAAATTGGCGAAGGGTGACCTTTTTAACTCCATCCCTTAAAATGACTTCTTTTGAAATGCTGTCCGGATATGGCTCAGTAAAAACTATTTCCCTTATGCCAGATTGATATATTTTTTTTGCACATAATTCACAAGGGAAGGATGTTGTGTAAATAGTTCCACCACGAACGCCCATCCCACCATTTTTAGACGTTTGCAAAAGTGCATTTTCCTCCGCATGTAAGGCTCGACAATATTCAAGCCTCTTAATACTTAGACCATTTGTTAAAATGGCAAACAATTTTTCTTGGCCTTCTTCTGTGACGCCAATTTTTTTCAATTCATACCTTTTATTGTTTAATAGTTTTTTGATTTTTTTTGAGCTCACAAAGCTCGAATAATTATCTTTATAACAAAAAGGGAACTCCTTAGGGTTATTTTTTAGTTTTTCCCTAAAGCTTGATTCATTATCCGGATTACTTACTAAAACACTATTATCTAAATTATTAAACTCTTGACCATGCCTATACCCACACCCGACTTGTCCTTCTCCTGCATCGTTCCAGCCTGCCCCCACAACATAACCATTTGCACCGATAATAACTGCACCCACCTGTCTTGAAATACAGCTTGACTTCAGGCTAAGTGAATAAGCCTGATTCATAAACATTTCATCTGATTCAGGGTTAATCACACCTGGCTGCATAATTATCGCATAATACTTTACTAGCTTCGCAAAATATTCATCTAAAGTTCCATTATTGTTAATAGCAATATCTGAAATATCTACACATGCTGAGACATTTTGTGCATAAATTTCGTCTGCTCTGTTCTTTTCGCCCTGGTCTCTCTCATCTCTATCTACTGAAAATACGCCTCTTTCACTTTGCCTTATTTCCTTGTCTGTATAAATAGACATTAAATAAAATTCGTAGTATCTATATCTAAAATATAAAACCTCGTACGGATTTCTAAAACTTTCTATTACAAAATGTTTCTTTCTATTCTCCCTGTCGGGTCTATTTCTAAAATACTTTATTATAAAATTTGCTTCTTCGGCAATTAACTGACAGCATGTCTCATCAAGGCGATCAAAACTCTGGAATGGATTACCATTCTTGCGGATATTGTCACCTAAATCCTGCATTATGGTCCCGTATACCTCTTCATTCCCATAAGATGATCGTATTTCACTATTTAAATCATCCAGCTTTTTTATATAATCATCGTAGAATTTACACAAAGAATAATCATCATTCTCAAGATCTCTGAATCTTTTATTTTTTATTATTTCAACAACAGACTTTATCTTTTCAAAATCAAAGGACCTCTCCTCAATAGCTTTAATGAAGTTTTCTAGCCTTGCTTCATAATGTTTTGGTTTTTTTTCTAAATAATATTCAACTGTAAATTTAAAGAGCATATTACTCATTGAGATTTTATAAAAATTCTTTACTTCGTTGTTTTTTATCAACCTAGACAGACAGCCAGCTATTTCTCTTTTTTTGAGATGTTTATATAATTTGCGCTTTTCTTTCTCTATTTTGTACTCTTCCCCATCACAACTTTCCATGTACTCTTTTAACTGCCTGTAACAGGCCTCTATTTCCACCTGCTCCGTTTTGGTTGCTATTTCTCCAACCTTTTCTTGGAAACTACCACAAAACATATTTGCTGCAGTTGTACATCCACTCCTAAGCGGGCCAGTCAATCCAAGGATCAAAAAACCTCTATTCATATTTAACGGATGCCTACTATCCATAACTAACTCCCAAAATAATTCATCCACGATCTTCTAAAATGAACTGTGAGAAAATTTATTCTTCCCTCACATCGACAACCCCGCAAACGCATTCCGAATCTTCACCTTCGTCTCCCGGTTCTCCGGCAAATCCTCGGCAAACATCTCGATCTCATCCGCCGAGAAGACCACCCGCACCGTGTGCTCGGGAGTGTTCAACCTGAGCAGCCACTGGTAACCCTGGTCATCCCACTCGATCTCGGGTTGCAGGCCGTGACCACCGGCATAACGCAACGCGACCTCTTCGAGCATCGCCTTGCCTTTGTTGAATGCTTCAGACATGTGAACACCTTTCTTTGTCTCGCGCAGAGCCGCATGAGGCGCTAAGAAAACCAAAACCTTTAAGCTTAAATTCTTTCTCTGCGAACGCTGCGAACTCGAGTAAGCGCAAGCGAACGGGCGTGAAACCCCAAAGGCTTACCCACCCTGCTCATGCCGAAACCGCCGCTTGATCGTCCGCACGAACGGCACCGCTGAGTAACCCACAATCAACACCAGCGACGGTTTGTGTCCCTCCGGAATCTTCAGCCTTGCGCAGAGCGCCTTGTTGCGCTGGAGAATAGGCGGCGAACCACCTATCATGCAGCTGCCGAGCCCGAGCGCTTCGGCGGTGAGCATCGCGTAGGTGCAGGCGATCGCCGCGTCCTCGGCACCGGCGTAGGGCGAGTGGCTGAACACCAGCAGCGCCGGCGCACCCCAGTGGACCGTGTCGCGCCCTTCGTCCCAGCCCTGGATGTAGTCTGCCCCCAACGGCAGGATGAAATCGTTGAACCGCTCGTAGCGGGCCTGGCCGAGCAGCGGCCACAGCAGCTTGAGCAGGCCGGGGCGCATGACTTTCATCATGCGGCGATATCCCGCGACCACCTCGGCGGAGAGCTCGCGCACCTGCTCGAACCCGTTCACGGTTGCGACCCCGACATCGGAGGGCGGGATCCCCATCGGCGCGGTCGAGGCCATGGCGACCACCTGCTCGAGCAGCTCGGCCGGGACCGGCTCGTCGCGATACCGGCGCACGCTGCGCCGCGAGGTGAACAGCGTCTGCAACGCCTCAGCGTCGGCGCGCGCATCAGGCTCAGGCAGCGACCGGAGATCCGCTGGGTCGAGGTTGCGACCGGTGACGCTGATGCACGCATGCGGGCAGACCATCATGCAGTGACCGCAGGCGATACAGCCGAAGCTGATCTCCCGCTGCTGCACCGCATCCGCTTCGATGGTGAGTACCTCGACCGGACAGGTCTCGACGCAGCGCCGGCAAAGCGTGCAGCGCTCCCTGTCGACCCTGACCTGCCCCGTTTCATGGTACAAGCTGTGTTTGACCGCCATGTCGACCTGCCCTTCTCTTGCAAAGCCAACTTGTAAGCCTCAGCCTCTTCTTCGACCTTGAACCCGATCGACTCCTTCTTGCCCATCAAGGATATAGGCCTGATTCAACCCTCAACCCTTACCCCCGACACCTGCAAACAAAAAAGCCGCTCTTCGGCAGACACCGAAACAGCGGCTCAATAGCGTGCAGTGATGTTGGTGCGTCCATTCACCGTTATCCCCTCCGTCGTCCATGTTAAGCAAACCTCACCTTAAAGCCTGATGCCCGGGCTGTCAAACCCTTTCAGCTGCCCCTGGGCAGGAGGCAGCGACACCATCGGCGAGTCGGAAAAGCCATGCATTAATACCTGCTGGGTCAGGATTGCAAGATGGTAAGGTTCTCCAGCTTCGACCGGATCATTTCCATCTCTACCTCAGTCGTCGCACATATTATGGCTTTGTCTCTCAATCGTCTGGCCGCAGAGTTCAGGGTACTGACATCGCGTTTAACCCAGGCCCCCAGGTCAGTCAACATTGCATCGCTCAACTCCAGCACCACCCAGGCCTGACCCCATGGGCCCCACTTACCGCTAACGCCAGGTGATCACCGGCGCCTTGCGAGTGGGCAGACGGTGATAACGATACTGCGGATAACCAACCATCATCGCCCCGAAAGACTGGTGTCCTTCAGGCAGAGCGAGCGCCTCCTGCAGTGGCGGAAAGCTGGTGGCCGCGGCATTGAAGTACCCGGCCCAGCAGGTTCCCAGCGCCATGCCGGACGCCGCCAGTTCCAGGTAGGCCAGAGCGATGGTGCAGGTCGATGAGGCCAGACGGTCATCTTTGGGAGCATGGGCAATGATCAGAGCCGGAGCCCCGCGCAAAATAACGTCCTCGCCCCCGGCGATCCGCTCCAGGACACGATCCATGTGCAGGGACCGGGCAAGGTCTGCCATGTTGTCCAGCATCCAGCGCATCCAGTCGGCGACGATGCCGCTCATGCGGTTCAATTCCTCACGGTTGTCCACCACCAGCCACTCGGCTCCCTGGGAATTATGACCGGAGGGAGCGTAGCGGGCCGTTTCGATCAGCTTCTGCAGGCTGTCCCGAGAAACCGGCTGGTCACGATAGTTGCGAACAGAGCGGCGGCCGCGCAGAAACTGCCGGCTCTGTTCTTCGGACAGCTGCAGGTCTTTGCGGAGCGGCGGAAACCCTTCCAGCGGCAGCTCGGCATGCCGCAGACTGCCTGTCGGGCAGACGGCAACACAATGACCGCAGCGGATGCAGAATTCCTCCGCCCTGGCAACGGCAGCCGGGTATGCCCCCTTGCCGAAAGCAATGATCTTCATCGGACAGACGGAACTGCAGAGACCATCCCGGTTGCAGGTTTGTTGGTTGACTGTGATCAGCGGCATAAAAGGGACTCCCTGGAACAAGATTCAAAGGTGATCAACGGCATGAAAGCCAGGGGCCCTGACCCGAGGATGGGGTCCAGCGCCCCTGCAGACTCTCCTGCCGAATCGCGAGTTGTCGATAACATTGAGGGAACAGGAATGACCGCAAAAGAGAGAAAATGAATCTGCCCTCGTTTCTCGGCCGAAATAGATTATATCAGCAGCCGATGGCGCACATGCTTCGGCGCGTGAGCCATCAGCGAGGCGATGACGAAAGCCAGCAGCACCGTCGGCTGTCCCGGCAGGTAGCCGTGCCAGGCCGCTCCCAGCAGCAGCACCTTCACCATGCTGGTCAGCCCCGACAGTTCCCGGTAAAGCTGGCGGTGCCGCAGCCATTCGGTAAAAAACAGCACCATGCCGCTGGCCAGGGAGATCGCCAGATAAACCAGCGGCGGACCGGGAACCGCGTCAAGCAGGTAAGCCGCCAGGAAGACCGCCGCCCCGACCTGATGAACCGCCCTGACCAGCAGGGAAAGGTAGAGCACCCAGTAGGGGCGCTCACCGATCCGGCCGGTGGGCGCGCTGTTCCGAGAACCGTTGCCGGTCTTTTTTTCCTCCGCGCGGCGCAAATCTCTCCTCAGCTTCCACCCGGTTCCGCCGGGGAGATCGATCCGCTCTCCTCCCGCTCGACGCGCATCCGGGCGCTGTTGAGAGCTGTTTCCAGGGTGATGGTATCCAGCACCGCCTTGGTGAGATCATCAATCTCGCGGGTGATGCTCTGCAGTTCCTCGACCACCGCCTCCCCGGCCCGCCCCCTTGGACTGGGAATATCAAGTTCCGACTCCAGAGATTCAAACAGCTCGATGACATCGAGCAGCGTGGTCCGATTGGGAACCCCGGTGAAACGATAGCCGCCTCCGGCGCCGCGTACCGCCTGCACCAGGCCTGATCGCACCAGGGTGCGCAGTACCTTGGCCAGGTGATGCGTAGAAATGGCATATTTGTCGGCAATGTCGGTCGCCGAAAGCTGCCGTTCGGGATCGCCGGCCAGCTCCAGTACGGCATAGAGCGCAAACAGACTTGCCTTATGCAATTTCATAATGGCTTTTCCAGTTCGATGTAGCGCCCGGTCCGCAGCCCCTGGCTGCGGAAAAAGGACAGGGTCAGCTTGTTCTCCCGGTCAACCATGGTCCGCACGGTCGTGACCCCGGCTTTTTTCAGCCGTCGGCAGATCTCTTCGAACATCAGCTGCCCGACACCCAGTTCCCGGGTGCGGGGGGACACGCTGAGGGCGAAGACCCAGCCGCAGGGGGGCGAACCGAATTCCCAGGCGCGCACCTCGCCAATGATGAAACCAATAGCCTCACCCTCCCGTTCGGCGACCAGAAAAATCCGGTCATCCCGCTCGGCACCGACATAACGGTCGAAGACACCGCGCCAGTAGGCCGGCTTTTCATCAGCGACCCCGACCAGGTCCAGCGCCACGACGGCCTCGAAGTCGGCCGGTCTGGCATTGCGGATGGTGATGTGATCTGTCATGTTCATGGCCTGATCGCTGCTTCCTGCCCGGGAACGGGCTGCGGCAAAACTCGGTATTGTGGTACCACAAATACCACTTGGATCACAAGGAATTTCCCGCTATCGGAATAACGGCGTTATATTTTCTTGACGCAAATTTGGTATTGCAGTACCTTTTTACACGATTCGACATTCAAGGATCTGATCGACCGCAATCGACGGCCCGAAAGCCGTTCGAGACATTCTCCTGACTCAGGGGGGCATGGCGGATGAAGAGTACTGGCAGGTCAACGACTTGTGCTGTTCGCCGGCAATGACCCCGCTGATCCGGGATTTGAAAAGGGGCAAGCGCATGAGGTACGCAGAGACAGGCTACAATCTCGAAATCGATCTCTCCCGCGGCAACATCGAAAAGGTTGCCACCGACCCGAAGGAGACCGAACTCTATCTCGGCGGGCTGGGCACCAACGCCAAGCTGATCTGGGACCGGGTCCCTCCCGAAGTGGAGCCCTTTTCCCCCGACAATCTGCTGATCTTCGGCGCCGGCCTGCTCTGCGGAACTCCGGCGACCGGCTGCAACCGCACCATCGTCTCGACCATCTCTCCCCAGACCCGGCTGCTGGCCTTTTCGATGATGGGCGGCTTCTGGGCCCCGGAGCTGAAGTACGCCGGATACGACAAGGTGGTGCTGCGCGGCAAGTCGCCCGATCTGGTTTACATCTGGATCCACGACGACAAGGTCGAAATCCGCGACGCCTCCCACCTGCGCGGCAAGGGCGCGATCGAGACCGCGGAACTGATCAAGCAGGAACTGAACCAGCCCAAGGCCCAGGTGGCGGCGATCGGCATGGCCGGCGAGAACCGGGTCTACTACGCCTCCATCGAACAGGGCCGCTCCAGCGCCAGCCGCGGCGGCATCGGCGCGGTGATGGGCGACAAGGGCGTCAAGGCGATCGTGGTGCGCGGCACCAGGGATCTCAACATCGCCCGGCCGGAGGAATTCCTCGGGCTGTGCAACGAGGTGCTGGACTATATCAAGTACCGCGAGGAGCACCCGATCCCGGGCGTGATGCCGATCCTGGCCGGGCTCGGCTCGCCGCAGGAGATGAAAGTCCACGACGAGAAGTGGCATACCGAAAACTTCATGTGGGGCAACTCCCGGGAGCGGCGCAAGGGCTTCTGGACCGACGAGATCGCCAAAGAGTGGACCGAAACCATGGAGAAGGCCCGCACCCGGCTGATCAGCTGCTTCAACTGCCCGATGAAATGCGGGGCGACCATCTCCATGCCGGGCCTGCCGACCTACATGATGAAATGCTTCACCAAGCTCACCTACACCATGGGCGCCTTCTCCGATCTCGACTTCGGCCTGCGCATCGCCCAGAAGGCCACCGAGTACGGCGTCGACGGCTTCTCCGCCCCGCAGGTGATGGCCTTCGCCATTGAGCTGCTGGAAAACGGCATCCTCAGCAAGGACGATTTCCCCGGCATGCCGGAGGACAACGAGGGCCGCTTCTTCTACCTGCTCGACATGATCGTGCGCCGCGAAGGGATCGGCGACCTGCTCGCCAACGGCACCTACTGGGCGGCGAAGGAAATCGGCAACGGCGCCGAGGAATTCGCCCACAACAACATCAAGAAGACCGAGCAGCTGCCGCTCAAGCTGTCGATGCTCAACCCGATCTACTTCCTGATGTACTCCACCGGCGAGAAGATCAACATCACCCAGATCGAGGGCCAGTTCCCGCAGGCGCCCTTCCCGACCCGGGAAGCCCGCGAGGAGTTCGTCAAGGACTGGATCCAGGTGCCGGACGATCGCTTCAAGCAATATTTCGTCGACTGGGAGCTGCGCGGCGAGAACTCCATGCCCTTCTACCCGACCGTGGAGATGTGCTGCGACATCGTCGACTGGCAGGAGCGGATGCACTACATCGACGACGCCCTCGGCCAGTGCGCCGGGCTGTCCTCCTTCCCGCTGAAACCGCCCTACCACATCCACAACTACCCGAAGTTCATCTCCGCCGGGGCCGGCATCGAAATGGACGAAGAAAAACTGACCGCGGCGGCCAAGCGCTATCGGACCCTGGTGCGGGCGATCAACATCCGCCGCGGCATGCGGCGCAAGGACGAGAAACCGCCGGCAAACCACTGGAAGAAACGCTTCCCCGAACTCGAAGAGCAGCTGCTGGACGCCTATTACAAGCTCAAGGGCTGGAACCGGGACGGTATTCCGACCGCCGAGTCGCTGCGGGAGCTGGGGCTCGATTATGTCAGTGAGGACTTCATCCAGCGGGGCATTCTGGGCGACGACGAAGCCGCGGATCCGACCGCGAACCAGCAAGCCGCAACGGCACAGTAGACGGGAGGGCGCAAGCCGTGACCAGCAAAAAGAAGACCATCAAGAACATCAAGATCGACGTCGACAAATGCAACGGCTGCCGGGCCTGCGAGGTGATCTGCTCATCCTTCCACGCGATGCCGAAATACAGCAGCAACAACCCGGCCCGCTCACGCATCCGGGTGATCCATGACCCGTTGCGGGACATCTACGTGCCGGTCTACGCCGGGGAATACGCCGTCGCCGAATGCGCCGGACGCGACAAGTACGTCATCGACGGCAAGGAATACGACGAGTGCGCCTTCTGCCGCGCCGCCTGCCCCTCGCGGGAGGAGTTCAAGGAGCCCGACTCCGGCCTGCCGCTGAAGTGCGACATGTGCGAAGGGGAGGACGAACCGCTGTGCGTCAAGTGGTGCCTGGTCGACGCCCTGACCTACGAGGAGCGGGAAGAAGAGGTCGTCGTCGAGGAAGAGGACACGCCGGATGAAATCGAAATCGGCCTCGAGACCCTGATCAACAAACACGGCCTCGACAAGCTCCTCGACACGGTGGAACAGCTGGCGAAAGACAAAAGCTGAAAACCGGATCTCGCGCGGAGACGCGGAGGCGCAGAGAAAACCAAAACGCCGGACCGGTCAAAACCTGAAGAAAATCTCTGACCTTCTCTGCGACTCTGCGTCTTGAGTGAGCAAAGCGAACGGGCGCGAGGCGACTTGGCATTATTGCCCGCATGACCAACAAACAGACAGGTGACAGCGTGGAAACAGTAGCTCCCGAACAGGAAATCGTCGAGGTCATCAAGGAAAACGGCGGTGACTCATTCAAGTACTGCTATCAGTGCGGTCTGTGCGACGCGGTCTGCCCGTGGAACCGGGTGCGCGATTTCAGCATGCGCAAGATCGTCCGCCAGGCGACCTTCGGCCTGACCGAGATCGACCAGGAGGAGATGTGGCGCTGCACCACCTGCGGCACCTGTCCGCAGCGCTGCCCGCGCGGCGTGAACCAGATCGAGGCCGGGGTCGCCCTGCGCAAGCTCGCTGCCGAATATGATGTCTACCCGGGCAATGTCGCCCCGGTGCAGACCGTCATCGCCAACCTCACATCCCAGGGCAATTCCCTCGGCGGCGATCGGGAACAGCGCGCCGAATGGGCCAAAGGGCTGCCGGTCAAGCCCTACGCCGAAGGGATGGAAATCCTCTATTTCACCGGCTGCTACCTGAGCTACGATCCGCGCATGCGCCAGGTGGCGACCGCCACCGCCGCCATCCTCAACAAGGCCGGGGTCGATTTCGGCATCCTCGGCGCGGCGGAGAACTGCTGCGGCGAAAGCATCCGCAAGACCGGCAACGAAGACCTGTTCAAGCGCCTGGCCAAGGACAACATCAAGGCCTTCATCGACCATGGCGTCAAGCGGGTACTGGTCTCCTCGCCCCACTGCTACCACACCTTCAGGAACGAATATCCCGAGTTCATGGTCAACTTCGAGGTGGTGTTCATCTCCGAGCTGATCGCCGAACTGATCAACGACGGGCGGCTCAAGCTCAACGGCGAGTACCCGAAAAAGATCACCTACCACGACCCCTGCTACCTCGGCCGCCACAACGGCGTCTATGACGCCCCGCGCGAGGTGCTGGGCAAGGTCCCCGGACTGGAGCTGAACGAGATGGCCGACTCCCGCGAAAACAGCCTCTGCTGCGGGGGCGGCGGCGGCCATATCTGGATGGAGACTCCCAAGGAGGACCGCTTCTCCGACCTGCGCGTCAGGCAGGCGGTCGAGGTCGGCGCCGAGGTACTGGTCACCTCCTGCCCCTACTGCATCACCAACTTTACCGACAGCAGCCTGGACCTGGATGAGAGCGAGGCCCTGGAGATCAGGGACCTCACCGAAATCATTCAGGCGGTGCTCTGAGATAAAGGAAGAATCATGGCAAACACTGCAGTCGAAAGACCGGCTTTGAATCATTCCGCGGACAGAAACCGGGGCGACGTGCTGATCGTCGGCGGCGGCATCAGCGGCATCCAGGCCTCCCTCGACCTCGCCGAATCGGGATTCCGGGTTTTCCTGGTCGACAAGTCACCGGCCCTCGGCGGCAAGATGTCGCAGCTGGACAAGACCTTCCCCACCAATGACTGCTCGATGTGCATCGAGTCGCCCAAGTTCATCGAATGCTCGCGCAATCCCAACATCGAGATCATGACCTACACCGAGGTCGACCGGGTCGACGGCGAGGCGGGCGATTTCCGGGTCACGCTGACCAAGAAACCGCGCTACATCGTCGAGGAGAAATGCACCGGCTGCAACATCTGTGTCGATTACTGCCCGGTCGAAATCCCCGATCCCTTCAACCAGGGGTTGTCGAACAACAAGGCGGTGCACATCCACTTCTCCCAGGCGGTGCCGCTGGTCACCTACGTCGATCCCGAGACCTGCCTCTACCTCAAGGAAGACAAGTGCCAGATCTGCGTCGGCGCCTGCAAGACCAACGCCATTGACCTGCACCAGCGGCCGGAACAGTTCGAGGTCGAAGTCGGGGCGATCCTGCTCTCACCCGGCTACGACACCTTCGATCCGAAACTGCGCAACGACTTCGGCTACGGGCAGATGGAGAACGTCGTCACCAGTCTCGATTTCGAGCGGCTGCTCTGCTCCACCGGCCCCTTCGAAGGCGAGGTGCTGCGACCGTCCGACCATACTCACCCGAAGAAGATCGCCTGGATCCAGTGCGTCGGTTCGCGACAGGTGATCGAAGGCGGCAACAGCTACTGCTCGGCGGTCTGCTGCACCTACACCCAGAAGCAGGTGATTCTCGCCAAGGACCATGACAGCGGGCTCGACGCCACCATCTTCCACAATGATATCCGCGCCTACGGCAAGGATTTCGAACGCTTCTACCAGCGCGCCGCGAAGCTCGACGACGTGCGCTTCATCCGCAGCTATGTCACGGTCGGCCGGGAGATCCCGGAGAGCAAGAACGTCACCATCCGCTACGCGACCTTCGACGGCGGGGTCAAGGAGGAGGAGTTCGACCTGGTGGTGCTTTCGGTCGGACTGAATCCCCCGGCCGATGCCGAGCGCCTGGCGCGGACCTTCGACATCGAACTGAACGAGCACGGCTTCTGCAAGACCGACCCGGCCAACCCGATCCTGACCAGCCGCAAGGGAGTGTTCGTCAGCGGCGCCTTCCAGGGCCCGATGGACATCCCCGAGGCGGTGGTCACCGCCAGCGGTGCCGATGCCCTCTGCGGCCGGCTACTCAGCTACCGCCGCGACAAACTGAGCCGCGAACGGGTCTACCCGCCGGAACGGGATGTCTCCGAGGAAGAACTGAAGATCGGGGTGGTGGTCTGTCACTGCGGCGCCAACATCGGCCGGGTGGTCGACATCCCGGCGGTAGTCGAGTACGCCTCGACCCTGAAGAACGTCTCCTGGGCGGGCGAAAACCTGTTCGCCTGCTCCACCGAGAACGCCAAGCAGATCTCCGACGCCATCGTCGAAAAGGGCCTCAACCGGGTGGTGCTGGCGGCGTGTACCCCGCGCACCCATGAGCCGCTGTTCCGCGACACCTGCCGCGAAGCCGGCCTCAACCAGTACTTCTTCGAGTTCGCCAACATCCGCGAACACTGTTCCTGGGTTCACTCCAAGGAGAAGGAGAACGCCACCCAGAAAGCCAAGGACATCATCCGCATGTCGGTGGCGCGGGCCGCGCACCTGGAACCGCTGCAGGAGTTCGATCTGCCGGTCAACAAGGCGGCGCTGGTCATCGGCGGCGGCCTGGCCGGCATGACCAGCGCCCTGAACATGGCCGATCAGGGTTTCGAGGTCTACCTGGTGGAGAAGGACTCCGACCTCGGCGGCATGGCCCGCCGGCTCCACTACACCCTCGAAGGAATGGATGTCCAGGCCCACCTGCAGCAGCTGATCCGCAAGGTCTACCGCAATCCGCTGATCCACGTCGCCACCGACGCCGAGATCCGCGAGGTCTCCGGCTATATCGGCAACTTCGTCACCACCGTCGATCGCGGCGGGCGACTGCAGAAGATCGCCCACGGCATCGCCGTCGTCGCCACCGGGGCCGAACAGCATCGCCCCGACGAATACCTCTACGGCGAGAACGAACGGGTGCTGACCCAGCTGGAACTGGAAGGAGAGATCGTCACCGACAGCGAGCGGGTCGCCAACGCCTCCAGCCTGGTGATGATCCAGTGCGTCGGCTGTCGCGAAGAGGGCCGCAACTACTGCAGCCGGATCTGCTGCGGCCAGGCGGTCAAGAACGCCCTCAAGCTCAAGGAACGCAACCCGGAGATGGATATCCACATCCTTTACCGCGACATGCGCACCTACGGCTTCAAGGAGGATTACTACCGCCAGGCCGCCGAGCGGGACATCAAGTTCATCCGCTTCGAGCCGGAACAGAAACCACAGGTCGAAGCGGTCGGCAGCGGACTGAAGATTACCGTCCCCGACCCGGTGCTGGGTCAGCAGCTGGAGCTGGAAGCCGACCTGCTGGCCCTGTCGGCAGCCGTGATCCCGGCCGAAAGCGGCCAGGAGCTGGGACGAATGTTCAAGGTTTCGATGAATCCCGACGGTTTCTTCCAGGAGGCCCATGTCAAGCTGCGACCGGTCGACTTCGCCGCCGACGGCGTCTTCCTCTGCGGCACCGCCCAGTACCCGAAGCATATCCACGAGACCATCAACCAGGCCTACGGCGCGGCCGGCCGGGCAGTCGGCATCCTCTCGGGAGATACGGTCACCGCCTCGGGCGCGGTCTGCGACGTGGATGAATACGCCTGCATCTCCTGCGGCGCCTGCATCAGCGCCTGCAACTACGACGCGATCAGCTTCGTTGACACCCCGCAGGGACGCAAGGCCCGGGTCGAAGCGGTACTCTGCAAGGGCGACGGGCTCTGCAACGCCAAGTGCCCGACCGGGGCAATCTACCTGAAGCACTACACCGACGATGAAATCTTCGCCCAGATCGACGAGGCGATTTCGTGAATAACGGGTTCACCACAGAGACACAGAGGACACAGAGGCACGGAAAAAAGACAAAGGCAATGCGGACGCCAGAAGCGCCAAGAAAGGCAATTTTAAAAAGGCTTATTCAGTTTTAGCTTTTACCTTGATTCTCTTGGCGAACTTGGCGCCTTGGCAGCGAAAACAGATAAAAAGATAAAAGATTTTCTCGGTGTCCTCCGTGACTCGAGTGAGCAGAGCGAACGGGTGGTGACAAAGATTTTCACCATCATCCTCAAACGACTGACAAGGACTGAGTAAAAATGTGCAGATGCAAGGCGGCCGAAATCCCGAGGAATAAGGCGTACCGAGAGGTACGTCGTTGGCAGGGATGAGGCCAACGCCGCAGATGCGCGTTTTTCCTCAGCCCCAATAAGAAAGGAGGAAACCATGGCAGGATTTGAATACAAGCCCAGCGTCATCGGATTCTTGTGCACCTGGTGAGCGTACGGGGCTGCGGACCTGTCTGGAGTTTCCAGACAACAATATAGTACCGAAACCAAGATTATCCGGGTCATGTGTACCGGCCGGGTTGACATCTCCTTTGTCCTGCGCGCTTTTTCCAGGGGCGCGGACGGGGTCTTCATCGGCGGCTGCTGGCCGGGCGAATGCCACTACGTGACCGAGGGCAATTATGATGCCCTGTTCAACATGCACCTCTGCCGCAAGCTGCTTCAGCGGATCGGCATCAACCCGCTGCGCCTGCGGCTGGAATGGATCGCCGCCTCGGAAGGGGCCCGCTACGCCGAGGTGATGAACGACTTCGGCAAGCAGCTCAAGGGCTTCGGCCCGCTCGGCAAGGGCGAGGGGATCGAACCCGAGACCCTGAAGCTGAAGCTGGAGGCCCTCAACAAGATGGTTCCCTACATCAAGCTGGTGGAGCGGGAACGGCTGCGAGCACGGTTTGCCACCGAAGAGGAGTACGCCGACTATTTCGCCAGCGAGGATTTTGCGCGGCTGTTCGACCAGCTGCTGGTCGACAAGCTGGCCATCAGCCAGCTGACCCTGCTGCTGCGGCAGAAGCCGCTCAGCAGCGCGGAGATCGCCCGGGCCCTGGACCTGGAGCCGGGTGACGTGTCGCGGCACCTCAAGGAGTCGACCACCCAGGGGCTGGTCCGCTTCGACGCCGAGCAGAAGTGCTTCGCGCTGGCGTGAGGAACCGGCCTAACGCAGAGGCGGAGAGGAAAACGAACCGGAGACGGAGAGATAAACAAGAAGGCGGAGCAAGAAATCAAAGCTGTTTCTCTGCGCCCCTCCGTCTCTGCACCCCAGCGTTGAAAAGGTTCTCAATACCTGTGGTGAACCTGAAAATCATTATTCGCAATGAAGAGGAACTCCATGGATATCGCAACCGTCGATCAGATTATTGACAAGCACCAGAGCGAGGCCGGATCGCTGATCCAGGTGCTGCTGGACATCCAGAGCCAGAACAACTGGCTGCCCAAAGAGGCACTGACTCGGGTCAGTGAGCGGCTCAAGGTGCCGATGAGCCGCATCCGGCACATCACCACCTTCTACAAGACCTTCAGCTTGGTGCCCAAGGGCCGCCACGAGGTTCACGTCTGCATGGGCACCGCCTGTCACGTGCGTGGCGCCGAGCGGGTGCTCGACACGGTCAAGGAAGTGACCGGAGTCGGTCCCGGCGAAACCGACCCCGAACTGAATTTCAGCGTCGAAACCGTCAACTGCCTCGGCTGTTGCGCCCTGGGCCCGGTGATGGTGGTCGATGGTGAATATCACGGCAACGTGGAAACCGCCGAAACCGCTGAAGTGCTGAAGCAATGCACCTGCAGCGGTGAGTGAGGAAAGACTATGCCAAGGATGAAATCAGCTGCCGAGCTGGAGGAATTCCGCCAGCAGATTCTCGCGCAAAGGGATGCCGACCAGCCCTGCTTCACCCTCTGTTCCGGCAGTGCCTGCCATGCCACCGGCTGCGGTCCGGTGGCCGCGGCGGTCGAACAGGAACTGGAAAAACAGGGGTTGACCGACAAGGTTCGTTTCCGGCGCACCGGTTGTCACGGCTTCTGCGAACAGGGGCCGGTCGCCGTCATCTACCCGGAAGGGATCTGCTATCTCAAGGTCAAGCCGGAGGATGTCGCCGAAATCATCACCGAAACCATCGTCAACAAGAAGGTGATCGACCGACTGCTCTACGTCGACCCGAACACCGGCGAGAAGGCGACTCTGGAAAACGAGATCCCCTTCTACAAGAACCAGCAGCGCCTGATCCTCGGCCTGAACCTGGAAATCGATCCCCAGAGCCTGGAGGATTACCTCGCCGCCGGCGGCTACCAGGCGCTGGTCAAGGCGCTCTTCGAGATGACCCCGGAACAGGTGGTCGGCGAAGTGAAGGAAGCCGGACTGCGCGGCCGCGGCGGCGCCGGTTTCCCTTCCGGCGTCAAGTGGGATTTCGCCCGCAACGCGCCGGGCGAGCAGAAATACGTGATCGTCAACTGTGACGAGGGCGACCCGGGCGCCTACATGGACCGCTCGCTGATGGAGGGCAATCCCTACGCCGTCCTCGAAGGCTTGATGATCGGCGCCTACGCCATCGGCGCCAGTGAGGGCTATGTCTATATCCGCCAGGAATACCCGCTGGCGGTGGAAAACCTCGAAGTCGCCATCGCCAGGGCGGAAGAACACGGCCTGCTCGGCCGGGACATCCTCGGTTCCGGTTTCGATTTCACCGTCAAGGTCCATCGCGGCGCCGGCGCCTTCATCTGCGGCGAAGAGACCTCGCTGCTCAAGTCCCTCGAAGGCATGCCGGGCGAACCGAACGCCCGCCCTCCCTTCCCGGCGATCAAGGGCCTGTGGAACAAGCCGACCAATATCAACAATGTCGAAACCTGGTCCAACATCCCCCTAATCATCAACCGCGGCGCCGAATTCTTCAACGCCATCGGCACCGAGGGCAGCAAGGGCACCAAGATCTTCTCGCTGGTCGGCAAGGTCAACAACACCGGGCTGGTGGAAGTACCGATGGGCGCCACCCTGCGCGACATCATCTTCAAGATCGGCGGCGGCATCCCCGGCGACAAGGCGTTCAAGGCGGTACAGACCGGCGGCCCCTCGGGCGGCTGCCTCCCGGCCGATCTGCTGGACACCCAGGTCGACTTCGACGAACTGACCCGGGCCGGCGCCATGATGGGCTCCGGCGGCATGATCGTCATGGACGAAGACACCTGCCTGGTCGATCTCGCCCGCTACTTCCTCGGCTTTCTCAGCGATGAATCCTGCGGCAAGTGCACCCCCTGCCGCGAGGGCATCCGCCAGATGCTGAAGATTCTCGCCAGGATCACCAACGGCCAGGGCAAAGAGGGTGACATCGAGCGGCTGCAGGACCTGGCCGAGACCACCCGCGGAGCCTCGCTCTGCGCCCTCGGCAAAACCGCCCCCAACCCGGTCCTCAGCACCCTGAAGCATTTCCGCGACGAGTACGAGGCCCACATCCATGACCAGCGCTGCCCGTCGCTCTCCTGCAAGCAGCTGATCGCCTTCCATATCGATCCGGAGAAGTGCCGGGCCTGCGGGGCCTGCCTGAGGAAATGCCCCGCCGAGGCCATCGACGGCGGCAAGAAGCGCATTCACGTCATCGATCAGGACAAATGCACCCGATGCGGCTCCTGCCTTGATGCCTGTCCCGCGGCCTTCGGCGCGGTCGGCAAGCTGTCCGGCGAACCCGTCCCCGCGCCTGTACCCGAAGAACAGCGAGCCATAGGATGACCGACCATGAGTGATATTATTCTACAGATCGACGGCAAAGAGGTTGCCGCCAAGCCCGGCATGACCGTTCTCGAGGCGGCCCAGAGCGCCGGGATCGCCATCCCCACCCTCTGCCACCACGAAAAGCTGGAACCCTACGGCGCCTGCCGGATCTGCACCGTGGAGGCCGATGCCGGCGGCCGAACCAGTTTCGTCGCCGCCTGCCTCTACCCGGCGGAGAAGGGCCTGGTGGTCAGGACCCGGACCGAGCAGGTGAACCGGATGCGCAAGGTGCTACTGGAGCAGATGCTGTCCCACGCTCCCGACTCGGAGGACCTGCTGGAACTGGCCGGGGAGTACGGCGCCGACCCCCACCGCTTCGAAAAGGAGCCATCCTTCTGTATCCTCTGCGGGCTTTGTGTGCGATACTGCGCCGAGGTCAAGCAGAAGCACGCGGTCAGCTTTTTCGACCGGGGGGCGAAGCGGGAGATCAACTTCATCCCGGAGATCGCCGTCAAGGAATGCTGGGACTGCAAGGAATGCTTCCCCCTCTGCCCGACCTCGGCGCTGCAGGCCGCCTACGTGCTGACCGAATCGCTGCTGACCCCGCCGGAAGAACCGAGCAGTTGCGGAGGCTGCTCGAGCTGCGGATAACCGGGGGACGCGCACCGCAACGGGTGACTGATGGAACAACCCTCCAACCGAAACATAGTCCGCATCATCCAGGGCCGGAGGGAAGAAGCGGCACGCCGGGTGGTGGAGGAATTCCCCCTGCGGCTGCGGGTCAACGACCGTGACCTGGCGACCCTGGTCTGTTCCCCCCACCAGCTCAACTACCTGGTCGCCGGCTTCCTGCGGCTGCAGGGCTTCATCGACAGTCTCGACGATATCATCATCATGGGCGTCTGCCAGGCGGATGCCCAGGCCGAACTGCGGCTCAAAAGTGAAGTCCCCGGGCAGCTGCGGCCGATCCTGACCTCCGGCTGCGGCACCGGCATCACCTTCAACCTGCCGCAAAGCATCCTCCGTTCTTCCGCCGCCCTTTGCCGCAGCTACCGCGCCGCGGATGTCTTCCACGTCATGCGGGAGCTGAACGACCGCGCCGAGCACTACCGCAACCACGGCGGCATCCATTCGGCTGCCATCGGCGATGCCGACGGCCTGCGGCTCTACGCCGAAGATATCGGCCGCCACAACACCCTCGACCGACTGGCCGGCGAAGCCCTGTTCCGCAACCTCGACCTGCAGAACAAGCTGCTGGTGACCTCGGGACGGATCTCCACCGAGATGGTCGCCAAGGCAGCCCGCCTCGGCGTCGGCCTGCTGGCCTCGCGAACCTCACCGACCGACAAGGCGATCGACCTCTGCGAACAGGCCGGCATCACCCTGATCGGCTACCTGCGCGGCGACCGGATGGAAATCTTCAGTCATCCGCAGCAGCTGACCGTAAACGACCACCCCGCACATCCGTAGGGGCGACCGGCCGGTCGCCCCTGCCCCGTTGACACATGACCATATAAGGACTATATTCAGTTCTATCAGCGAAGGGAGCGAACCGATGAAACTATCCGACCAGATCAAACCGATCAGTTATCTCAAGTCACATACCGCGGAGATTTTTCGCAACCTGGAAAAACAGGGGAGTCCGTTGATCATCACCCAGAATGGTGAAGCGAAAGCCGTGGTGCAGGATATTCACAGCTACGAACAAGACCAGGAGAGGCTGGCCCTGCTGAAAATCCTGGCCCTCGGCAATCGCCAGGTCGAAGAGGGCCGGGTCCAGGCGGCTGAAGATGTTATCGCCCGACTGAGATCCAAGGGGCTTGAGAGGTAATGGCCGGCAAGGTTTATTTGACCGACGATGCCACACACGACCTTGAAGAGCTCTACGCCTACGTTGTCCGACACGACATACCGGAAAAAGCCGAGGACCTGCTCCGCCGGATAGAATCGGTTTTTTCCAGCCTGGCCGAGATGCCCCAGCGCGGTGCTTATCCCCGGGAATTGCAGGAGCTCGGAATCCGGGAATTTCGCGAGGTCTTTTACAAACCCTATCGCATTATCTACCGAATCACCGGCGAGGACATCTACGTCATGCTGATAACCGACGGCCGTCGGGATATGCAGACCCTTTTGCAGAACCGCCTGCTGTAGGGGCGACCGGCCGGTCGCCCCTGCCCCCGCAATCACCCCGTAGATTTTTTCGTTGACATTAAATTGGTATTGAAGCACCATAATACCATAATGCTTTGCGGAAACACTCCGGGAAGGCTGCGAAACCCGCCTCGCCTGCTATGCTTGAACCTGCGGCAGCGAACGGTCACGAGCCGTCCCGAACCGTAGAAACCCACCTGAATCCGTCAGGAGAACCTGTATGGCCACCAAGTCCGTCAAGCAGATCATCGATTTCTGCCACGAGCTTTTCACCGACCTGGAGTTTACCCGGGCGCGGCAGTGGAAGGACGCCGAGCCGGGGCGCAAGGTGATCGGCTACATGCCGGTCTACGTACCGCGCGAGATCATTCACGCCGCCGGCATGCTGCCGCTCGGCATCCTCGGCGGCGGCGCCGACATGGAAGTGATCCACGGCGACGCCTACTACCAGAGCTACATCTGCCGCATTCCCCGTTCGACCATCGACCTGGCGATCACCGGCAAGCTCGACTTCGTCGACGGCATGCTGTTCCCCTCGATCTGCGACGTGATCCGCAACCTGACCGGCATCTGGCAGCTGATGTTCAAGGAGAAGTACGTCCGCTACTTCGACACCCCGCAGAATTTCCGCGACGAGATCGGCGGCACATTCTACGCCCACGAGCTGGGCGAGCTGCGCGCCGACCTGGAAGAGCTGGGCGGGCGGAAGATCAGCGACGAGCAGCTGAACCGCTCGATCGCGATCTACAACGAAAACCGCGAATGGGTGAACCGGGTCTACGACTACCGGGCCGCGACCCCGTGGAAGGCCCCGGCTTTTGAGGTCTACCTGCTGATGCGGGCCGGGATGGTGCTGCCGCCGGAAGAACACAGCACACTGCTGCGCGACTACCTGGCGGCGGCCGAGCTTGAAGACCGGCCGCTGCGCGACAACTGCCGGGTGGTGATGACCGGCTCCTTCTGCGAACAGCCGCCGCTGAACCTGATCAAGTCGATCGAGCTGGCCGGCTGCTACATCGTCGACGACGATTTCATGCTGGTCAACCGCTGGCTGCTGCAGGAGGTGCCGACCGACGGCGACCCGCTCGCCAACCTCTGCCGGGCGTTTCTGCACCACAGCGCCGAAACCGCCGCCAAGTACGAGGCCGACATGGAGAAGAAGGGCAGCTACCTGCTCGGCCTGATCGAGAAGCGCAACGCCGAGGGCGTGATCTTCGCCGCACCGAGCTTCTGCGACCCGGCCCTGCTCGACCAGCCGATGATCGTCAGACGGGTGGCGGAGCGCAACATCCCCTACATCACCCTGCAGTACGCCGAGAATTCGGGGCAGATGCAGCCGATCCGCGAACAGGCCGGCACCTTTGCCGACTCGATCAAGTTATGGAGCGCCTCATGAGCCAGGACGTCGTCAAATCCCCCTCGCAGCTCAAGCAGAAAGAGATGATCCGCCGCAACTACGACAAGATCACCAGCGGCGAGGTCAAGGTCTCCTCGACCTTCGTGCCGGGCAATCTCAACGAACTGCTGATGTGTTTCGATATCGCCAACAACCTGCCGGAGATCAACGCCATCCAGAACGGCATGCGCAAGAAGTCGGGCGAGATGATCGTCGAAGCCGAGCGCAGCGGCCATTCCGAGGACGTCTGCACCTACGTCAAGGCCGACATCGGCATGATGGCCAAGGGCAACATCGCCCCCAACGGCAAGCCGATGCCGAATCCCGACCTGCTGCTGCTCTCCTACACCGGCTGCTTCACCTTCATGAAGTGGTTCGAGCTGCTGCGCGAGGAGTACCGGTGCCCGACGGTGATGCTGCATGTCCCCTACGCCGCCGACGGCCGACCGACCCGAAACATGCGCGACTATATCGTCAAGCAGCTCAAAGAAGAGGTCATCCCGACTCTGGAACAGGTCTCCGGAATCAAGTTCGATATCGACCGGCTGCGCGAGTACCTGCGCAAGTCGGCCCGGGCCGAGGACGACCTGGTGTGGATGCTGGAGCAGGCCAAGCGCAAGCCCTCCCCCATCGACTGCTACTTCGGCGGGGTCTACTACATGGGCCCGATCTTCACCGCCTTCCGCGGCACCGACGACGCCATCGAGTACTACCGGCTGCTGCGTGCCGAGATCGAGCAGCGGATCGAACAGGGTCTGGGCGCCATGACCCCGGAAGGGGACATGCCGGAGGAGAAGTACCGGCTGGTGGTCGAGGGCCCGCCCAACTGGACCTCCTTCCGGGACTTCTGGAAGATGTTCTACGAGGAGGGCGCGGTGGTGGTGGCCAGCTCCTACACCAAGGTCGGCGGGGTCTATGACTACGACGGCTTCCGCCACGACCCGGAACATCCCCTCGAGTCCCTGGCCGACTACTGCCTGGGGGTCTACACCAACCGCAACCTGCCGACCCGGGTGGACATGCTGGCCCGCAACGTCATCGAGTACGAGGCCGACGGCCTGCTGATCAACTCGATCAAGAGCTGCAACAGCTTCTCCGCCGGGCAGCTGGTGATGATGCGCGAGGTCGAGAAGCTGACCGGCAAGCCGGCCGCCTTCATCGAAACCGACCTGGTCGACCCGCGCTACTTCTCCGCGGCCAACGTCAAGAACCGCCTGGAGAGCTATTTCCAGATGATCGACCAGAAACGCCGGGCCGGCGGCTCCGGACCTGCGACGCCGGCAACCATGAATAAAAGATCCTGAAGAACAGGCCCGAAACCTGAAGCGTCAGGCACCAAGAGAATCAAAACACATTTCAACGGAGAGGCGCAGAGAATGCAGAGATGGAGAGCAACCCAAAAGATCTTTGGTTCTCGTTTGCCCCTGAAAAGCCCCTGCGTCTCTCTGCGCGCTCTCCCTCTCTGCGCCTCTGCGTTAAAAGGATTCTTTTGGGCGACTTGGCGGCAAGCAGTTTTTGTCGGGGATACGGAACCGGCATTGACCAAGGGGCATCAATAAAGGACAGCTTATGCGGACATTTATCGGAATTGATTTGGGTTCGACCACCACCAAGGCGGTGCTGATGGACGAGAACCGCGAGATCCTCGGCCGCGGCATCACCAACTCCCGCTCCAACTACGATGTCGCCGCCGCGGTCACCAAGCAGGAGGCGAAGATCGCCGCCCGCTTCACCCTCTTCAAACAGCAGCTCGGCACGGCCGGCGGGGTGGAAGCGCTGCTCGAAGACCTGGAGCGGAATTTCCGCCTGGAGCAGTTCCTCGACGAGTTGAAACAGCTCGAAGAAACCTGCGACGGCTACCTCGACCAGCCGCGTTTCCAGGAGAACAAAGCCGCCCTGCGTGAAGCCCTGGCACCGATCTTCCGCGCCATCGAGGCGGAAGCCCCGCAAATCTACGCCCGCGGCGCCGAACGCAAGTCGGACTTCTTCCGCGACCTGGCCGGGGCGCGTTTCATGAACATCGCCGGCAAGGTGGCCAAGGAGTCCGGCATCAGCTTCGAAACCCTGCTCAATATCTACGACAAGTCGATCATCGATGTCGAAAGCCTGGTCCCCGCCGACGAGGAGGTCGGCCGGCAGATGCTCAAAGGGCTGGCGCGGGCGCTGCAGGACGCGAGCGACGTGACGATCAGCGAAACCGAGGCCCGGACAGCCCTGGAGAAAGTACTGGCCATCGAGCTGGAGGAGACCTACGTGGTCGGCACCGGTTACGGCCGCATCCGCCTGCCCTTCCCCAAGGAGCATATCCGCTCCGAAATCCTCTGTCACGGCCTCGGCGCCCACATGATGTTCCCGGAGACCCGCACGGTACTCGACATCGGCGGCCAGGACACCAAGGGCATCCAGGTGGACGAGAACGGCATTGTCACCAACTTCCAGATGAACGACCGCTGCGCGGCCGGCTGTGGCCGCTATCTCGGCTACATCGCCGACGAGATGAACATCGGCCTGCACGAACTCGGCCCAATAGCCATGAAGGCGACCCGGGCTCTGCGGATCAACTCCACCTGCACCGTCTTCGCCGGCGCCGAACTGCGCGACCGCCTGTCCCTCGGCGAGGACCGCGCCGAGATCCTTGCCGGCCTGCACCGCTCGATCATCCTCCGCGCCATGTCGATCCTCTCCCGCGCCGGCGGAGTGCACGACCAGTTCACCTTCACCGGCGGCGTGGCCAAGAACCAGGCCGCGGTGCGGGAACTGCGCAAACTGGTGCAGGAGAACTACGGCGACGTCACCATCAACATCAGCGCCGCGTCAATCTACACCGGCGCCCTCGGCGGAGCGAGCTTCGCCCACCGGGCGGTGAACTGAAAACTTTAACGGAGAGGCGCAGAGTTGCAGAGATCGCTGAGACAAGCAAAAACGGTTCAACCTGAAAACCGGCAACGACTTTTCTCTCCGTCTCCGCCCCTCTCCGTCTCTGCGTTGAAAAACCTGACGGTGGCAACACCGTTTCAAGGAGAACCGGCATGACCACCACCATCGGCATCGACGTCGGCTCCGGCGTCATCAAGACCGTTCTATTCCAGACGGAAGGCGACGACCACCGCTGGCTCGCCCGACGCGACCTGCGCATCCGCCAGAACGACCGCTTCGAGCTGATCGCCGAATCGGTGGCGGCGGTGCTCGCCGAAACCGGCCTGGACCGTGAAGCCGTCGACTACATCGCCACCACCGGCGAGGGAGAGAACGTCAGGGACGCGACCGGGCACTTCTACTCCATGACCACCCACGCCCGGGGCGCCATCTACCTCAACCCCGAGGCCCGGGCGGTGCTCGATATCGGCGCCCTCAACGGCCGGGCGATCCGCATCGACGCCCAGGGCAAGGTGCTCAACTACCGGATGACCAGCCAGTGCGCCTCCGGCTCCGGGCAGTTCCTGGAAAACATCTCCCGCTACCTGGGAATCTCGCAGGATGAAATCGGCGAGCTGTCGCAGCAGTCGACCAACCCGGAAAAGGTCAGCGGCATCTGCGCGGTGCTGGCCGAAACCGATGTCATCAACATGGTCTCCCGCTCGATTCCGCCGAGCGACATCCTGCGCGGCATCCACGAATCGATGGCCGGGCGGCTGATCAAGCTGCTCAAGGCGATCGGCGTGGTCCAGGGGGTGGTGATGATGACCGGCGGCCTGGGCCTCGACTCCGGGCTGGTCAAGGCGATGCAGGACGGCATGGACGAGCAGAAGATGGCCACCCGCATCGCCACCCACCCCGATTCGCTCTATGCCGGCGCCATCGGCGCGGCAATCTGGGGTGCCTTCCGCTACCGCAAGCTGAAGGAAAAGGGGCAACTGCCGAAGGCATCCTGAGCCGCGATACTATTTATGAAAATCTCCCGCCGCCAAAACGCCAGGAGCACCAAAAGATTCAAAACCGATTTAACGGAGAGGCGGGGAGGAGCAGAGCCAGAGAGAGAATCTTATGGGTTCAAAACCAAAAACTGCTTTTGGTTTTCTCTGCGTTCTCTCCCCCTCTGCGGCTCTCCGTTAAAAAAGGTTTTCTTGGCGTTCCTGGCGCCCTGGCGACCAACCCTGGCCTGAAAAACCGGAGGAACGACAGATGAGTCAGCTGACATTTCGATCACTCCATCCTGATGACCTGGACGCTGTCTGCGACATCGACAGCCGCATCGTCGGCCGCTCCCGGCGCGGTTTTTACGAAAAGCGCCTGACCGTCGCCACGGCGTCACCGGAGACTTTCATCACCAGTGCGGCGTTGCGGAACGACCGGCTGTGCGGTTTCGCCTTCGTCCGGCTGCAGGAAGGGGAATACGGGCAGGCCGGCAGGCTGGCTATCCTCGATGTCATTGGTGTTGACCCGGAGTCCCAGGGGAAGGGCATCGGCAGCGCGGTGCTGACCGCGATCGAACAGCGGATGCGGAAACAGCAGGTGAAACAGCTGCGCACCGAAGTCGACTGGAACGATCACGGCATGACCCGCTTCTTCTCCACCTCCGGGTTCAGCCTGGCGGCGGGCCGGATCCTGGAACGCGACACCTCGCCGCTGGCCGAACCGGTCGCCGAGATGACCAGCGTCCGGATGGACGGCCAGTGGCGGGTCCACAGCGGCCCCGGAGGCAACGACTACGACACCCTCAGCCGCGACCGGGTGCTGACCCGCTCACTGCAGGAGGCCGACCTTAATGACGTGGTGCGCATCGACCGCAAGCTGACCGGCCGTGACCGCGGCGACTATTATCAAACCAAATTTCGTGAAATGCTGGTAGAATCGGGAATCCGGGTCTCCCTGGTCGCCGAGCGCGACGGGATCATCACCGGGTTCGTCATGGCCCGGGTCGATTATGGTGAATTCGGCCGCGCCAGCCAGACGGCGACCCTCGACACCATCGGCGTACATCCGGCGGAGAAGGGCAGCGGCATCGGCCGGGCGCTGCTCTCCCAGCTGCTGAACAACCTTGCCACCCTGCAGGTCGAGGCGCTGCGAACCCAGGTCGCCTGGGAGGAGTACGAGCTGCGGCGGTTCCTGCAGCGTTGCGGGTTCAACCCGTCCCAGCGCCTGCTGCTGGGCAAAACGATCACTTGAATCAGCTCGCCGCTGATCTGTTATTCCTGAATCAGTGGGTTTCTGTTGGATGGAGAGTGCAAGTGCTTGGTCTGAATGAGATTTCCAAAAATCTAAAGCGCACCCATAGGTTCGTCGGTGATTTTTGGGAACCTCAGGCAGGTCAATGACTTGTGCTATCCGCCGACGAGAAGCTCACTGATTCAGGTTATTCCAACAGGGAGAAACTCATGCTCACTCAGAAGATACTGGTTCCGCTGGATCAATCCTCCATTTCGGCCCGCACGGTTGAAGGGCTGATCGCCCTCAGGCAACACCTCACCCCGCCGCTGGTCCTGCTGCACGTCCTCGACCTGGAGCGGCTGGCGGTCAGGGGCTTTCCGGAAAAAAGCTACGCGGAATTCGCCGCCCGCGTCCACCGGGAAGCCGAACAGTTCATTGCCAAGCAGGAACAGCGTTTTATAAAGGCCGGGCTCGCCGTTGAAACCCTGCTCAAGGAAGGGGAAGTGCTGGAAACCATCTGCAAGCTCGCCGACAGCGGCGACTATGAACTGCTCGCCATCGGCCGCAACCCGGTGAGCGAATTGCGGGACCTGCTGTTCGGCCAGGTTGCAAACAGTGTTATTCATAAGGTAAAGTGTCCGGTACTGGTTCTTTGAACCGGCAACCGGTCAACGGAGGGGCTGCCCCGGGCAGCCCCCTGGCATCCGTTCCCACCTGACACGGGTGAACAGACCCGGTGCGACCGGTATCCTGCAATGGGTGCGTCGCGGAATCCAGCAGATTCTTTCGGCGCCTTCTTGTCCATCCCGAAGGGAGGACCCTGATGTCAGCACTCCCCGCCGGAGGCGAGTTCCTGCTCCGCCCGCCCGCTATCGCCCCCTTCGTTCCGGAGGATTTCACCTCGGAACAACGGCAGATCGCCGCCACCACCGAAGCCTTCATCAACAACGAGATCCTCCCCGACCTCGACCGGCTGGAACAGCAGGACTTCGAGCTGTTGCGCGAGAAGCTGTGCCGCTGCGCCGAACTCGGCCTGTTCCTGGTCGACATCCCGGAAGAGTACGGCGGACTGGAACTCGACAAAGCGACCAGCATGCTGGTGGCGGAAACCATCGGTCCGAGCGGCTCCTTCGCCATCACCTCCAGCGGCCAGACCGGCATCGGCTCGCTCCCCCTGGTCTATTACGGCACCGCGGAGCAGAAACAGAAATACCTGGAGAAGCTGACCAGCGGCGCATGGATCGGCGCCTACTGCCTGACCGAGCCCGACTGCGGCAGCGACCCCTTGAGCGCCCGCGCCACCGCCGTCCTCTCCGAAGACGGCTCCTGCTACATCCTCAACGGCGTCAAGCAGTTCATCACCAACGCCGCCTTCGCCAACCTGTTCACCGTCTTCGCCAAGATCGACGGCCGACAGTTTTCGGCCTTCCTGGTGGAACGACAGACGGCCGGGCTCTCCATCGGCAGGGAAGAACAGAAGATGGGGCTGAAAGGAACCTCGACCGCCCAGGTCATCCTGGAGAATGTCCGGGTTCCGGTCGGCAACCTGCTCGGCGAGGCCGGCAAGGGGCACAAGATCGCCTTCAACGTGCTCAACATCGGCCGCCTGAAACTGGCCGCCACCGTGGTCGGCGCCGCCAAGGGCGCCCTGGCCGAGGCCGCCGGCTACGCCGGGGAGCGCAAGCAGTTCGGCCGGCGGCTGATCGAATTCGGCGCCATCGGCGAGAAACTGGCCGACATGAGCGCCGCCCTGTTTGCCGCCGAATCGGTCCTCTACCGGGTCGCCGGCCTGCTCGATGCGCGCATCGCGGCCCTCGACCGCGGCGGTGACGACTATTACCAGCGCTACCAGCAGGCGATCGAGGAATACGCCGGGGAATGCGCCATCGCCAAGGTCTTCTGCAGCGAGACCCTGGCCCAGGTCGCCGATGAGGCGCTGCAGATTCACGGCGGCTACGGCTATATCCGCGACTACCCGGTGGAGCGTTTCTACCGGGATCAGCGCATCAACCGGATTTTTGAAGGCACCAACGAAATCAACCGGATGCTGATTCCGACCCTGCTGCTGCGGCGGGCGGACGAGGGAAGGCTGGACCTCTGGCCGCGGGCGCAGGCCGTCAAGGACGCATGGGATTCCGACAAACGGGAGGAAACCGGACAGGAACTCCTCACGAACGTCAGGACGCTCTACCTGCTGTTGCTCGCATCGGTTCGAGAGCGGCGCGGGGAACAGGAGATCCTGCTGGCGCTGGGAGACATGGCCATCGACATTTTCGCCCTTGAAAGTTCCCTACTCCGGGTTCGCCGGGCCGGCGCGGGCGCCAGCGCGCAAAAGCGCTCACTGCTGGAAGCGGCCGCCGTCATCAACCACTTCGAAATTGCCGGCCGCCTCCGCCAGAGCGCCCTGCGCCTCAACGCCTACGGCAGCGACGACCCGGAAATGTTGCCGGGACAGATCGAACGGCTCTGCCGCTGCCCGGGTACGGGCCTGCTGGCCGCCAAACGGAGCCTCGCCGCGGCAACCGGCGAAGCGGGGGGCTATCTGTTCTGAGTTGAAAAAGTATGATTCCAAGATACCGTGAAAACCTTTTTAACGGAGAGACGCTGAGGAGGAGAGAACGCGGAGTCAAATCTTTAACCTGAATCAAGGTTTAACCCCAAAAAGATTTTCTCTCTGTCTCTGCCCCTCTCCGCCTCAGCGTTAAATCGTTTTTGACCCTTTTGGCGTCTTTTATATTTTTACCCCGCAGGAGGTCCGCCATGAGTTCCGCCGAATTCGCCGCCGTCGATTTTGCCCCGCCGCATGTCGCTCTCGAAGGATCCCCGGAGACCGGGTTCATCTTCTCCTCCGCGCTCCCGCTGCAGCCTTACCGGGAAAACCTCGGCCAGATGCTGCGCCACTGGGCCGAGCAGACTCCGGATCGGCTCTTCCTCGCCGAGCGCGCTGCCGACGGCGGCTGGCGGCGGCTGACCTACGCCGAGGTCAACCAGCAGGCGGATGCCATCGCCCAGGCCCTGCTCGACCGGAAACTGGGCCCCTACCGACCGGTGATGATTCTCTCCGGCAACGCCGTTGACCACGCCCTGCTGATGCTTGGCTGCTTCATCGCCGGGGTGCCGGTGGTGCCGGTCTCGGTCCCCTACTCCCTGCTGAGCAGAGATCATCTCAAGCTGCGCTTCATCTGCGAAGAAATCTGTCCGGGGATGATCTACGTCGCCGACGCCGAACAGTTCGCGGCACCGCTGGCCGCTCTCAACCTGGACGGAATCGAGATTGTCGCCAGCCGGGGGTCCCTGCCGGAACAGGCGACCACCCCCTTCGCCGACCTGCTGGCAACCCCGGTCAGCGCCGAGGTCGACAAGGCGCTGGCCCAGGTCGGCGGCAAAACGGTCGCCAAGATTCTCTACACTTCGGGCTCGACCGGGCAGCCCAAGGGGGTGATCAACACCCACGGCATGCTCTGCGCCAACCAGCAGATGCTGGCGCAGATCTGGCCCTTCACCGATCGGACCCCGCCGGTGCTGGTCGACTGGCTGCCCTGGAACCACACCTTCGGCGGCAACCACAACTTCAACCTGGTGCTCAACCAGGGCGGCAGCCTCTACATCGACGACGGCAAGCCAGCACCGGGGCTGGTAGAGAAGACGGTCCGCAATCTCGCCGCAATCTCGCCGACCATCTATTTCAACGTCCCGGTCGGCTACGCCATGCTGCTGCCGTTCCTCGAGCAGGATGAAAAACTGCGCAACTGTTTTTTCAAGGACCTGCAGCTGATCTTCTACGCCGGCGCGGCCCTGCCGCAGGATCTCTGGGAGCGGCTGGAGAAAGTGGCCGTCCAGGCGACCGGCAGGAAGGTGATGATGACCTCCTCCTGGGGCTCGACCGAAACTTCGCCGCTGGCCACCGCCGCTCACTTCCCGCTGGAGAAGGCCGGGGTGATCGGCATCCCCTGCCCCGGCGTGGCGCTGAAGATGGTCCCCAACGGCGACAGTTTCGAGCTGCGCGTCAAGGGGCCGAACGTGACCCCGGGCTATTTCCGCCGACCGGACCTGACCGCGGCCGCCTTCGACGAGGAAGGCTATTACCTGATCGGCGACGCCGGTCGTTTCGTCGATCCGGATGAGCCAGCCAGAGGCATCTCCTTCGCCGGGCGGGTGGCCGAAGACTTCAAGCTGATGAGCGGCACCTGGGTGCGGGCCGGCCTGCTGCGGGTGGCGGTGCTGGAGGCGGCCGCACCGGTGCTGCAGTTCGCCCTGGTCACCGGTCACGACCGGGAGGAGGTCGGCATCCTCGGCTGGCCGAACCTGGCAGCGTGCAAAAAATTGTGCGACGGCATCGCCGAGGAGATTCCGGCCGCGGAACTGATCCGCCGACCGGAAATCACCGGGCACCTGCGTCGGGCCCTGACCCGCTTCAACGCCGCGCAGCAGGGTTCGGCAACCCGCATCGGCCGCGTCATGCTGATGAGCGAACCGCCCGACAGCGACGCCGGAGAAATCACCGACAAGGGCTACATCAACCAGCGCGCCGCCCTGCAGCGGCGTCAGGCGCTGGTCGAGCAGCTCTACGCCGACCCGCCCGGGGCGGCGGTGATTATCCTTTCCTGAAGGAGAGACAGGTCCATTGCAACAATTACAGGGGTTTTTCAACATTGACGGCGTTTCGCTGGAATACCGGCTGTTCCAGCCCCGGCAGGCGACCGACCCGACCCTGGTTTTCCTCCACGAGGGTCTCGGGTGCGTCGCCATGTGGAAAGATTTTCCTCTCCAGGTCGCGCGGCTGACCGGGTGCCGGGTTCTGGTTTACAGCCGGGCGGGCTACGGCCGATCGGACTCCTGCCCCCTGCCGCGGCCGCTGTCCTTCATGCACGACGAAGGGTTGCGCGTGCTGCCGAAAGTCCTGACGGCCGCTGAAATCGAAAGGGCCGTCCTGGTGGGGCACAGCGACGGCGCCTCGATTGCCCTGATCCACGCCGGCGGCTGTGCCGACCCGCGCCTGCGGGGACTGATCCTGATGGCCCCGCACGTGTTTGTCGAAGATCTCACCCTGGCCGGCATCCGCGCCGCGCGGGCCGCCTGGCAGACAACTGACCTGCGCGACAAACTGCACCGCTACCACGGTGACAATGTTGACTGCGCCTTCCTCGGCTGGAACCGGGCCTGGCTGGATCCCGATTTTGCCGACTGGAACCTGGAAAACTATCTGCCGGCAATCAATATCCCGGTCCTGCTGATCCAGGGCGAACAGGATGATTACGGGACGATCCGACAGCTGGAAAAAATCGTCGCGCAGCTGCCACAACAGACGAAAACGGTCATGCTGCCGGCATGCGGCCATTCACCCTTTCGTGACAAGCCGACCGAGACCCTGCAGCTGGTCAGCGAGTTCCTGCAGCAGCATTTTCTTTCTGCAGCAGCAAATCCGTCACAGCCGGACGTCCCGAGTCGGTGACCGGCACACTGCCCACAGCACGACGCGCCGACCCGAATGTTCCGCCTGGCGGAACCCCCTGCCGCCCCACACTCACGCTTAACAGAACGCTGTTTTTTTACCGATCTCTTCTTGATGCGAATATCTTCTTTAAAAATAACAATTTGCTCTCCCCCGACAATCAACAACCCTCCTTGTCTTCCCGACTATCGCACTAAATTGCCAAATCAACTGATGCAAATTCTCCGATCCCCATCCAGTCGGATTTTGCAATGCGAAACTTAGTTTTACGTAACATTGTTTTATTTATTTGACATCGTCCCTCTTTCCTATAGATATTAGTTAGCACCTGAATCAGCACCCCGCCAAACAATTAAAACTGCAATTGTTCACCCCCCTGCCCTGACCGCAGAGCCGGGAGTTCATTTTCGACCCTTCCCGGCCGAACAAGGAGAAGGTTAAAATGAAGAACCATACCGTTGAAGTGGTCTCATCACCTGACGGAGAAGTGTTGAAGTTCGCCCCGGTCTTCAATGTCGCGGTTCCCTTTATTGACCGCCACCTGGAGGAAGGCCGTGCCGACAAGGTCGTGATCCGCACCAACCGGGGCGTCGAGGTCAGCTATGCCGCGCTGGCCGAAAACGTCAACCGCTGCGGCAACGCCCTGCTTGACCTGGGGATCGCCCGGGGCGAGCGGGTGATCATGATCGTCAAGGACTGCGCCGAGTTTTTCTACTGCTTCTGGGGAGCGATCAAGGCGGGGCTGATCCCGGTGCCGGTCAACACCCTGTTGCGGGCAAAGGACTACGCCTACATCATCGCCGACTCCGGCTGCAGCGCGGTCGTCTATTCCCCGGAATTCGCGGCGGAAGTCGAAACGGCCCTGGATCAGCTCGAATCCCGCCCTTCCCATTGCCTGCGGGTCGAGGGGACAGGCGGCAGCCTGCAGACCCTGATCGCATCCGCGTCCGCCGAGCTGCAGCCGGCACCGGCTACGGCGGAGGATGACTGTTTCTGGCTCTACTCTTCGGGATCGACCGGCAACCCCAAAGGCGCCGTGCATCGTCATCGGGACATGGTGGTCACCAGTGAGTTTTACGGTGTCCGGGTCCTCGGCATCAGGGAAAATGATGTCTGTTTCTCCGCCGCCAAGCTCTTTTTTGCCTACGGCCTCGGCAACGGCATGACCTTTCCATTATGGGTCGGTGCCGGCACCGTCCTTTACGACGCCCGCCCCACGCCGCAAACCGTTTTTGAAACCATCGAGCAGTTCAAACCCAGCCTCTATTTCGGGGTCCCGACCCTCTATGCCGCCCAGCTGCAGGCCCTCGAAACCGGATCCAGCGACCTGTCCTCGGTCAGGCTCTGCGTCTCCGCCGGCGAAGCCCTGCCGTCCGATCTCTTCAAGCGCTGGCAGCAGAAAACCGGGCTGGTCATCCTCGACGGCATCGGCTCGACCGAACTGCTGCACATTTTTATCTCGAATCGGGAAGATGACATCAATCCCGGCTCCAGCGGCCGGCTGGTCCCCGGATATGAGGCCCGGATCCTTGATGAGAACGACAACCCGGTGCCGCAGGGGGAAAGCGGCCGTCTCTGGATCAGGGGCGACTCCACGGCCCGCTGCTACTGGAACAACCCGGAAAAAACCGCGCAGACCATGGTCGACGGCTGGCTCGACACCGGCGACACCTACATCCTCGACCGCCAGGGCTACTACCACTATTGCGGCCGCAACGACGACATGCTGAAGGTCGGCGGCATCTGGTGCTCGCCGTTCGAGATCGAGGCCAAGCTGATCGAACATCCCCGGGTTCTCGAAGTCGCGGTGGTCGGCAGGGCGGACGATGCCGGGCTGGTCAAACCTGAAGCCCACATCGTCCTGCACAATCCCGACGACGCGGGCGAGGACCTGGAGACCGAGCTGCTGGCCCATTGCAAATCCGGTCTGGCACCCTACAAGTACCCGCGCTGGTTCCGGTTTGTCGCCGAACTACCGAAAACCGCCACCGGCAAGATTCAGCGCTTCAAGCTGCGTTCCTGAGCATCACCAGTGACCGGAGTCACAGCCGGGCAGCCGGCTCGGCTGTGACTCCGGATTGACGATCTGCGGAGGACACAAGATGAGCGAAAAGAACGAGACGGGAATCTCCAGACGTGATTTTGTCATCAAGGGGTCGGTCGCGACCGCCGGACTGGCCGCGGCCTCCGTGCTGGGCCCGGCAAGCTTTGCCATCGGCGGCCAGGCCAGGGTCAAGGTCGGCATCCTGCTGCCCTACACCGGCACCTATGCCAAGCTGGGCACCAACATCCGCGATGCCATGAAGCTGCGCTTTGCCGAAGCGGGCAACAAGCTCGGCGGACGGGAGATTGAATTTGTCGACATCGACAGCGAGGCCAAGCCGGCCAAGGCCCAGCAGTTGACCGACAAGCTGATCCGGAAGGAAAATGTTGATTTCCTGGTCGGCCCGGTTCATTCGGTGGTCGGCATGGCGATGGTCAAGATGGCACGGGGCAAGGGCCCGATTACCGTCATCCCCAACGCCGGCGCCGACCAGTTGACCGGGGTTCTCTGTGCTCCCAATGTCTTCCGCACCTCCTTCTCCAGTTACCAGATGGGCTTCCCCGGGGGACCGGCAGTCCTGGAGGACGGCCACAAGCGGGTGGTGCTGATGTACTGGAATTACGGTTTCGGCAAGCAGGTCGCCGCGGCCTTCAAGAAGTCCTTCCTGCCCGCCGGGGGCACCATTGTCAAGGAGATCCCCACCCCCTTCCCGAAGGTCGATTTCCAGGCCTACCTGACTGAACTGGCGGCGTTGAAACCGGACGCGGTCTACACCTTTTACGCCGGCGGCGGCGCGGTCAAGTTCGTCAAGGACTTTGCCGCCGCGGGACTGAAAAAATCGATCAAGCTCTATGGCGCCGGCTTCCTGACCGAAGGCCTGGGCGCGGCACAGGGCGACGCCGCCGAAGGGGTGCGCACCATCCTGCACTATGCCGACACCCTGGACAATCCGGCCAATCACCGCTTCAGAAAGGCCTTCAGGGATGCCACCGGAGCCCGCGCCGATGTCTACGCGGTGCAGGGCTACGACGCCGGCGAGTTGATCCTGCGGGGGATGAACGCGGTCAAAGGCGATACCGGGGCCCGCGCCGAGATGATCCGGGCGATGGAAAGTGCCGAAATCGACAGCCCGCGCGGCAGGTTGCGCTTTTCCCAATCGCACAACCCGATTCACGACATCTACCTGCGCGAAGTTGTCAACGGCGAAAACCGTGTTGTCCGGGTCGCCGCCAGGGACCAGGACGATCCCGCCACCGGGTGTTCCAACGCGTAAAGCTGCACCCTTCACCCGGCACGGCTTGCTGAGCCGGGTGAAGGGTGCAGCTCCAGGACAGGCTGACAATGGAACTCTCTTTTTACCTGGTCCAGCTCCTCAACGCCATCCAGTACGGATTCCTGCTGTTCCTGGTCGCCAGCGGCCTGACCCTGCTGTTCGGCATCATGGGAATCATCAACCTGGCCCACGGCTCCTTCTACATGATCGGCGCCTACCTGGCCTACTGGCTGGCCGGGGCCACCGGCAACCTCTGGCTCGGCATCCTGCTCGGGTTGCCGATTGCACTGCTGGTGGGCTACCTGGTGGAGCGGTTCGCCATCTCCTTTCTCTACAAGCGTGACCACCTCTACCAGGTGCTGCTGACCTTCGCCCTGATCCTTATTTTCAATGAACTGCAGCAGATCCTCTGGGGCACCGATGTTCACAGCGTGGCGATTCCAGCCCTTCTGGCCGGATCGATCCCGCTGACCGAGAACCAGAGCTACCCGATCTACCGCCTGTTTATCTCGGCCGTCTGCATCGTCATCGCCGGCGGCATGTCCTGGGTGATTCAGAAAACCCGCCTGGGAATGATGATCCGCGCCGGGGCGAGCAACCGCGAGATGGTCCAGTCCCTCGGTATCGATGTCAACCGGCTGTTCGCCCTAGTCTTCAGCCTCGGTGTGGCGCTGGCGGCGTTCGCCGGGATGCTGGCGGCACCGGTCGATTCGGTCTACCCGGGAATGGGAGAGAATGTGCTGATCATCTCCTTCGTCGTGGTGGTGATCGGCGGCACCGGCTCGATCAAGGGAGCCTTCATCGGCGCCATGCTGATCGGTCTGGTGAGCACCTTCGGCAAGGTGCTGCTGCCCGAGATGGCCAGTGTCATGGCCTACGCGCTGATGGCATTGATTCTGCTGTGGCGGCCGCAGGGCCTGTTCGGGAGGGCTCACTGAGATGTCCGCGAAAGCCCGGTCTCTGCTGTTGGCGGCGCTGCTGGTCCTGACCCTGTTTCCGCTATTCGGCTCAAGTTTCTATGTCGGGCTGTTGACCAGGATTCTCATCCTGGCCATTTTTGCCATGAGCCTGGACCTGCTGATCGGCTACACCGGCCTGGTCAGTTTCGGCCACGCCGCTTTTTTCGGCATCGGCGGCTACGCCCTGGCCATCGCCTTTCAGGATGCCGTGACAATCCATCTCTGGCAGGCCCTGCCTCTCTCGCTGGCGGCGGCGGCACTGGCCGCCCTGGTGGTCGGCTGGATCAGCATCCGCACCAGCGGCATCTACTTCATCATGATCACCCTGGCCTTCGGCCAGATGTTTTTCTACTACTTCTTCGAGTCACCCCGCTACGGCGGCGATGACGGCATCTTCCTGTTCTTCAAACCGGTGCTGATGATCGGCTCGGAGAACATTCTCAACCTGGAAAACGAGACCACTTTCTACTATTTCGCGCTGGGCTGTCTGGTGACCGGCTATCTGCTGCTGGCGATGATCCTGCGGGCTCCCTTCGGCAAGGTCATCACCGCCATCAAGGCCAACGAACACCGGGTCCGGGCTCTCGGCTACTCCATCAACCGCTACAAGCTGGTGAGCTTCGTACTCGCCGGAACCCTGGCCGGACTGGCGGGATTCCTCGAAGGGGCCCACAGCGGCTACGTCAACCCCTCCTACATGAGCTGGCACGCGTCCGGAATTGCCATCGCCATCGTCGTCCTCGGCGGCATGGGAACCCTCTACGGCCCGATCGTCGGCGCCTTTATTGTCGTGCTGCTGCAGGATTTTCTGCCCTCGCTGACCGAACACTGGCAACTGCTGTTCGGCGGCATCGTCATCTCGGTGGCCCTGTTCCTGCCCCGGGGGGCGACCAGCCTGCTGCCGCGAATCCTTTCCCGGCGACAGACAACACGGCCCGACTCTCCGCCTCCGGAAGACGGCCCGCGGGAGCCTGCCGATGGCTGATACGATTCTGCGCACCGATCATCTGAGCAAGAGCTTCGGCGGCCTGGTCGCGGCCAGCAACGTCTCCCTCGATTTTGAACGGGGCCAGGTCCACGCCGTCATCGGCCCGAACGGAGCGGGGAAAACCACCCTGATCAACCTGCTCTCGGGAGATCTGCAGCCCGATGACGGCTCCATCCTGTTCAACGGCAAAAACATAACCCGTCTGCCGCCCGACCGGATTTCACAGCTCGGAATCGGCCGAAGCTATCAGAAAACCAATATATTCAATGAGTTCAGCTGCTATGAAAACTGCTGGGTCGCCGCCCAGTCGCGCCTGAAATCGTCGATGCGTTTTTTCAGACCGGCAAACCGCCTGCAAGCGGTACGGGAACGGGCCGAGAAGGCGCTGGAACTCTGCGGCCTCAGCCACCGCCGTGATACCCGGGCGGCAGCGATGAGCTACGGTGAGCAGCGCCAGCTCGAAATCGGCATGATGCTGGCCACCGAACCGGAACTGCTGCTGCTCGACGAGCCGCTGGCGGGGATGGGCCGTGAAGAATCACGCCGGGTGATCGAGCTGCTGCGGCGTCTGGCCGCGAAACATACCCTGATCCTGATCGAACACGACATGGATGCCGTCTTCGCGATTGCCGAAAAACTGACCGTGATGGTGAACGGCCGGGTTCTGGAAACGGGAACCGTTGAACAGATCCGCAACAGCCGGGCAGTGCAGGATGTCTATCTCGGCGAAGAGGAGGCCGACGGATGATGCGACCCGCGGAGGTGCCGATCCTTGAAGCCGAAGAGCTGCACACCTATTACGGCGCCAGCCATATCCTGCACGGCATCAGCCTCAGCATCAGGGCGGGAGAAACCCTGTCCCTGATGGGCCGCAACGGCATGGGCAAGACCACCCTGCTGCGCTCGCTGCTGGGCCTGACCCCGCCGCGCCGGGGAACGGTGAAGATCCATGGCCGCGACATGACCGGCGCCCCGCCGCAGCAGATCGTCCGGCAGGGCATCGCCTTTGTTCCCGAAGACCGCGGCATCTTCCCCAACCTGACGGTCAGGGAAAACCTGATCATGGCGGCCCGCCCCGGTCCCACCGGCCGCAGGGACTGGGATCTGACCCGGATACTCGACACCTTCCCCCGCCTGGCGGAACGCATGAGCAATATGGGCAACCATCTCTCCGGGGGGGAACAGCAGATGCTCACCGTCGGCCGGGCGCTGATGACCAATCCGGATCTGCTGCTCCTGGATGAGGCCACCGAAGGTCTGGCCCCGCTGATCCGCAAGGAAATCTGGTCGGTGGTCCGAACCATCAGGCAGAGCGGCATCGCCGTCGTCATCGTCGACAAGGACATCAAGGCGCTGCTGAAATTGGCCGACCGGAACATCATTCTCAGCAAAGGCCGGATTGTTTACGAAGGTGACTCGGCAGATTTAGCCGCGAAGCCCGAAATCCATACCCGGTACCTGGGAGTCTAATACCTGAATCAATGGGTTTGTGCCGGATGAAGAGTGTAAGTGCTTGGCCTGGATGTGCTTTTCAAAAATCTGAGGCGCACCCATAGGTTCGCCGGTGATTTTTGGGAAGCGCAGACAGGTCAATGACTTGCGCTATTCGCCGGTGACAAGCTCACTGATTCAGGTAATAATCTGTCGGACTCCGGCAGCATGGAAGAGAGGTCTTATGTCCAGAAAAAAGAAGACGACGGAAGAACTCGGTTCGGCCCGCTGGGTGGAAAACCTGATTCACGAATTCTGGGCGACCAGCCCGCAGAACACCCTCGCAAACGGCACCGGCGAGAAGGCCTGGGACAAGCCGCTGATCGGCTTCGCACGTGCCGACCACCCCCTCTTCCGGCAGTATGCCGCAGATTTCGCTCCCTTCTACTGGACTCCGGAGCAGGCCTTTCAACTGGCCTTCCCGGAGGCTCCGGCAACCGCGGAGGAGCTGAGTGTCATCAGCTGGGTGCTGCCGCAAACGGCCGCCACCCGGACCGATCAGGCCCAGGTCGACAAGGTTCCCGCTGAGCGCTGGGCCCGGTCACGGGATTTCGGCGAACGCTTCAACTGCGCCCTGCGCCTGCACCTGGCTGCCGTGCTGACCGCGGCGGGCTATCCGGCCGCCGCCCCGGAACGTCTCCCCGATTTCGGATTCCGGCGCTCCGAGCGTTTCGGGCTGGCCTCGAACTGGTCCGAACGGCACACCGCCCACGCCGCCGGGCTCGGCACCTTCGGCCTCAGCGACGGGCTGATCACGCGGCGCGGCAAGGCGATACGCATCGGTTCGGTGGTCGCCCGCATCGACCTGCCCGGTACCCCGCTCCCCTACGACCATCACCAGGCCTGGTGCCTGTGGCACACCCGGGGAATCTGCCGGGAATGCGTCCGCCGCTGCCCGGCAGACGCCATCAGCGACGCCGGACACGACAAGGACAAATGTTTCGCCTACATCCAGCAGGTGACCGCCCCCTACGCCCAGCAGACCTTCGGCACCGAGGCCACCCCCTGCGGTCTGTGCCAGGTCGGCATCCCCTGCGAGGCACGGATTCCGGCCTGACGTACGGGCGGGTTCCGTACGGGCGGGTTCCGTAGGGGCGGGGTTCGTACGGGCGGGGTTCGTACGGGCGGGTTCCGTAGGGGCGGGGTTCGTACGGGCGGGGTTCGTACGGGCGGGGTTCGTACGGGCGGGGTTCGTACGGGCGGGGTTCAAACCCGCCCCTACGCACATCCGGCACCATGTAAGGGCGACCGGCCGGTCGCCCCTACGGTTGTCCCGGATACAATTGGTCCATCTCCCATCGAACGGGATTGGTGCGGATGTATTCGCGAATCCGGTTCAATTCGTCTTCATCGCGTACAACACGTTCCCAATAATTGCGTTGCCATAATTTCACCCCGGGGGCGTTGCGGATTTCGTTGATATAACGCGCCGAAAATGTTTTAAACCCACGGACAATTTCCGATAACCCATGTCGTTTAATATCTGTACGGGCGGATTCTGTACGGGCGGGTTTCAAACCCGCCCCTACGGGTATGGGATCGATGGGCATCAATATGATAATCCCGTGAAAATGGTTGGGCATGATCACCGATTCATCCAATGCCACATGACAATAATGAGTCGGCAAACCATGCCAGCAGTCTTTCACCACCCGGCCGAAATCATTCAACACCATCACCCCGTCCACAACGTCCCCGAACAGACATTCCCGATTTTGCGCGCAGATGGTCACGAAATAGGCCCCTGGCCGTGAATAATCGTAGCCGCGCAATCGAATCGAACGACGGTGATGGATATCAGGATTGTAATTCATGCCCCCTCCTTTGTAGGGGCGACCAGCCGGTCGCCCCTACGCACATCCGGCGCCATTGTACGGGCGACCGGCCGGTCGCCCCTGCGCACATCCTATCTAAAACAACCCTAATCTTCCAGCATGTAACAACCCTCGCGGGCGTCTAATTCCACTCTGCGGAATCCAATTCCAAAATAGTTGACATCTCCTCCCGGCTCATGGCAGGATACGAACATTGTTTTAAGGACCTCCGCCCGCAGCCCGTTCCGGCGAAGGAAAATGGACCATGAGCGACACAACCGGCACCGAAAAATCTCCCCAGATCATCACCGCCCTGGCGCGCGGGCTGAGCGTCCTGCGCTGTTTCGGCAAGGGGGACCGCTTCCTCGGTAACCAGGAAATCGCCGCGCGGACCGGCCTGCCGAAGGCGACCGTCTCGCGCCTGACCCAGACCCTGACGGCCCTCGGCTACCTGAACCATTCCAAGCGCTTCAACCAGTACAGCCTCGGCGTCGCCGTCCTGTCACTGGGTTATTCCCTGCTCGGCAACTCCGACATCCTCAAGGCGGCCCGACCACTGATGCAGGAACTGGCCGACCATGCCGAAGCCTCGGTCTCGCTGGCGGCCCGCGACGGCCTGCACATGGTCTACCTGGAAAACTGCGTCGCCTACGCCAACATGATCACCCTGCGCATCGATGTCGGGGCGCGTACCCGCATAGCCAACACCGCCATGGGCCGGGCCCTGCTGTGCGGCCTGCCGGAGCAGGAACGCAACGAACTCATCGCCGAAATCCGCCAGGCCACCACCCAGGAGGAGTGGCCGGCGATCAAGGCAGGCATCGAGCAGGGTGCGGTCGACTACCGGGAAAAGGGCTTCTGCTTTTCCCTCGGCGACTGGCGGGAAAACGTCAACTCCATCGCCGTGCCGCTGATCCACGCCGACGGCACGGTCCAGGCGATCAACTGCGGGGGACCGTCCTGGCAGCTCAGCGCCGAAAAACTCGAACACGAAATCGGCCCGCGACTGATCGAAATCTCACGACGACTGGCAGACCTATAGGAGGCAACTATGCAGTTTGGACTCACCGACGAACAGAAGATGATGCAGGAGATGGCCCGGGATTTCGCCCTCAAGGAGATCCAGCCCACCCTCAAGGAAGATGAGGCGAATCACCGCTACCGCCCCGAGCGGGTCAAGCAGATGGCCGAACTCGGCTTCTTCGGCTGCGCCCTGCCGGAAGAGTACGGCGGCAACGGCTTCGGCTTCCTGGAATCGGTCCTGCTGGCCGAGCAGATCGCCAAGGTCAGCGGTTCCTGGCGCCTGCCCTTCAACATGCAGAACATCGGCCCGGCGGTGACGGTCAACAAGTTCGGCACCAAAGAGCAGAAGGAACGCTTCATCCCCAACTGGGTCAATGCCGACGCCTGCGGTTTCTTCGCCATCACCGAGCCCAACTCCGGCTCCGACGTTGCCAGCATGCGAACCACGGCCACCGACTGCGGTGACCACTGGGAACTCAACGGCCAGAAGATGTGGATTTCCAACGCCCACGTCGGCGACTGGGGCCTGGTTTACGCCTTCACCGACCGCGAGAAGAAATACAAGGGCATGACCTGCTTCATCGTCAACCTCAAGGACAACGAGGGGATCGTCACCGCTCCGATCGACACCAAACTCGGCCTGCATTGCGCCCCGACCGGCGAAATCGCCTTCACCAAGGCGAAAATCCCCAAGGATTCGGTCCTCGGCGAGGTCGGCCAGGGCTTCCAGATCTGCATGTGGCAGCTCAACAACACCCGCATCAGCTGCGCCGCCGGGGCCCTGGGGATTGCCGGCGGCGCCATCGACGCCGCCATCGAATACGCCAACGAGCGCACCCAGTTCGGCAAGAAGATCGGCGCCTACCAGATGATCCAGGCCCAGATCGCCGACATGGTCGCCGAGCATGACGCCGCCAAGATGCTGGTCTACCGGGCCGCCTGGCTCAAGGACCAGGGGCTGCCCAACCAGCAGCAGACCTCCATCGCCAAGCTCTTCGCCTCCGAGGCCGCGGTCCACGCCGCCAGCGCGACGATGAAAATCTTCGGCAGCTACGGCTTCTCGACCGAGTACCCGGCCGAGCGATTCCTGCGCGACGCCCAGTCGCTGCGGGTGGTCGAAGGAACCAGCAACATCCAGAAAACCATCATCGCCGGCATCGCCATGGGTGATGTCCCCAATCGCTGACAGGCGACGAGTCAACAAAGGAGTCAACCATGGAAACCAACTGGTCCAAGGTTGTGGAAGTTTTCACCAGCGGTATCGTCGGCGTCTTCCTGGTGATGGTGCTGCTGCAGATCCTGACCCAGCTCAACACCAGGATCATCGACCTGATCGAAAGCTGGAACAAGAACGAAGACGCGGGAGAATAAGCCATGCTGGATATCCTCAAGGACCTTATTTTTTCCAGCGGCGCGGTCAGCCTGACCGGCGGCAACATCGTCATGTGGCTGGTGGCCTTTGTCCTGTTCTACCTGGCCATCAAGAAACAGTACGAGCCGCTGCTGCTGCTGCCGATCGCCTTCGGCATCCTGGTCGTCAACCTGCCGCTGACCTTTCTGATGCAACCCGAACACGGCCTGATCTGGTTCTTCTATCATTACGGAATCCAGTTCGACATCATTCCGCCGCTGATCTTCCTCGGGCTCGGGGCGATGATCGATTTCGGCCCGCTGATCGCCAACCCCAAGACCCTGCTGCTGGGCGCCGGGGCCCAGGCCGGCCTCTACGTCACCTTCTTCGCCGCGATCCTGTTCGGCTTTGACCTGCAGGAGGCCGGTTCCATCGCCATCATCGGCGGGGCCGACGGCCCGACCACCATCTACCTGACCTCCAAGCTCGCACCCCATCTGCTCGGTGCCACGGCGGTCTCGGCCTACGCCTACATGGCGCTGGTGCCGATCATCCAGCCGCCGATGATGAAGCTGCTGACCACCGAAAAGGAACGCAAGATCGTCATGACCAAGCTGCGGCCGGTGAGCCGCCTGCAGAAGGTCTGCTTTCCGATCGTCACCGCCATGACCATCATGCTGGTGGTGCCGCCGGCCGCCCCGCTGATCTCGATGCTGATGCTCGGCAACCTGTTCAAGGAATCGGGCGTCGTCGAACGGCTGACCAATGCCTCCGCCAACGAGTTGATGAACATCGTCACCATCTTCCTCGGACTGTCGATCGGCGCCACCATGACCGCTTCGACCTTCCTCAACCCCAAGGTGCTGTTCATCTTTTTCCTCGGGCTGTTCGCTTTTGTAGTCAGCACCGCGGCCGGGCTGCTGATGGCCAAGCTGATGAACCTGTTCCTCAAGGACAAGATCAACCCGCTGATCGGCGCGGCCGGGGTCTCGGCGGTACCGATGGCGGCCCGCTGCGTCCACAAGGTCGGCTCCGAGGCCAACCGGCGCAACTACCTGCTGATGTACGCCATGGGGCCGAACGTGGCCGGCGTCATCGGCACGGTGGTGGCCGCGGCCATTTTACTGAAGAATCTCGGCTGATCCCGGTTAGCGGAAGAAACCTGCAACCAACGTGAAAAAGGAGAAAAACCATGGCTGAACTGATTGCTCCCATCGCCGGAAACGTCTGGAAAATCCTCGTGGCCGAAGGCGACAAAGTGGAACTGGACGACGAGCTGATCATCCTCGAAGCCCTGAAGATGGAAACTCCTATCTACTGCGACGAAGGCGGTACCGTCACCGCCATCAAGGTCAAGGAAGGGGACGCGGTCAACGAAGGGGATGTGCTGGTCGTAATTGACTGACCCTGGCTGCCGGGGCGCCGCTTGCTGCGCCCTTCCCGGAATCGTCTTTTTTGATCATCATCTGATCTCGGCCGTGGGCGCGGCAAGCAGCGCCCCTGCCACGAAAGGGATTCATCATGTCACGCAAACAGACGCCATTGCGCCCGTACTTTGAGAAAATGCCCGAGATCGGCAAACCTCTCAGGGAAGGAGAGGTACGCCGCTCCCAGGCCAACGTTGAACTGATCCGCGAGCAGGAAGAGATCATCGCCCGGGAACTTGAACGGGTGAAAAACGCCGGCATCCCCGCCGAGAAGGTTCACAGCCGCGGCGGGATGACCATCTACGACCGCCTCGATTACCTGGTCGACGAGGGCACCTGGTGCCCCCTGCACAGCCTCTACAACCCGGCAAACAATGAAGAGGGCTGTACCGGGGTCGTCAACGGCATCGGCAAGATTGAAGGCAAATGGGCGGTGATCATCGGCTTCGACAACAAGGTCATGGCCGGCGCCTGGATCGCCGGGCAGTCCGAGAACATCCTGATGGTCACCGACATGGCCAAGCGACTCAACGTGCCGCTGGTCTGGCTGACCAACTGCAGCGGCGTCAAGCTGATGGAGCAGGAGACGGTCTACGCCGGCCGCCGTTCCAGCGGCGCGCCCTTCTACCGTCACGCCGACCTCAACCACCTCGGCATCCCGATTCTCAACGGCATCTACGGCACCAACCCGGCCGGCGGCGGTTACCAGGGTATCAGCCCGACCATCCTGCTGGCCCACGACGGGGCGAATATCGCCGTCGGCGGCGCCGGCATCGTCGGCGGCATGAACCCCAAGGGCTATATCGACGAAGAGGCCGCCCGGGCGCTGATCGAAGGCACCCGCAACTTCAAGGGCAAGGTGCCGGGGCGGGTGGAAACCCACTTCGACCAGACCGCCTACTTCCGCGAAGTCCACGATACCGAGCAGGGCGTCCTCGACGGCATCAAGGACTACATGCGCAAGATGCCCGCCTACGATCCGACCGTATTCCGGGTGGCGGAACCGGCCGCGCCGAAGCTGCCGGTCGAGGATCTCAACCTGATCCTGCCGGCCAACCAGAAGCGGCCCTATGACGCGATCCAGATCCTGGCGCGGCTCACCGACAACAGCGAGTTCATGGAATATCGTCCCGATTACGGCCGCGAGGTCTTCACCGGCATCGCCAAGATCGACGGTTTCCCGGTTGCCTTCATCGGCAACCGCCAGGGGATCTTCCCCGGCTATCCCGACTACGCCGAGGGCGCCTATCCCGGCGTCGGCGGCAAGCACTATCGGGAGGGACTGATCAAGCAGGGCGAGTTCGTCACTCTTTGCGGTCGCGACAATCTGCCGATCATCTGGCTGCAGGACACCACCGGCATCGACGTCGGCGACCTGGCCGAAGAGGCCGAACTGCTCGCGCTGGGGCAGTCGCTGGTCTATTCCATCGAACAGACCGACCTGTCGATGATGTGCGTGGTGCTGCGCAAGGGCACCGCCGCGGCGCACTACATCATGTGCGGTCCCCAGGCCAACAACAACAACGCCTTCACCCTCGGCACACCACTGACCGAGATCTACGTCATGCACGGCGAAACCGCCGCCGCGGCCTCCTACGCCCGGCGCCTGGTCAAGGAAGAGGATGCCGGCAACGACCTGGCCCCGACCCTGGAGAAGATGAACCGGATGATCCAGGACTACCAGGAGAAGTCACGACCGGCCTACTGCGCCATCAGCGGTTTCGTCGACGAGATCGTCTCGCTGCCGGAACTGCGCCGCTACATCCAGGCCTTCACCGGGGCCAACTACCAGAACCCGAAATCGATCACCCCGATCCACCAGATGCTGCTGCCCCGCATCATCAGGGGCTGAGCCCTGCTGACGGCTGGAGCCGCGGCAAACGCCGGCACGACGTCCCCCCTTTTCCCGGACCTCCTCTCCCGGGGAAAGGGGGGATTTAACTCCCGTTGATCCGGCCCGGCCCCGAAAGGAGTCGTATGACCGCCAACCGTATCGCCGCCCATTACGCCCGCCAGGATCTCGAAGCGACAATCATGGCCGCCATCGAACACGCCGGCGTCGACCTGCGGCACCTCTCCCCGCAGGACCTGGCCCCGCTGGACGAGTTTCATGTCGGCGGCCGCAGGGCGACCCTCGAACTGGCCCGGCGACTGGACCTCGAAGCAGAGACCCGGGTACTGGATGTCGGTTGCGGGCTCGGCGGCCCTTCCCGCTGCCTGGCCCTTGAATTCGGCTGCCGGGTCACCGGCATCGATCTGAGTGCGGACTACTGCCGCCTCGCCGCAACCTTTGCCCGTCATCTCGGGCTGGATGAACGCGTCTGCTACCGGCAGGGGAACGCCCTTGATCTGCCCTTTGCCGACGGCAGCTTCGACCTGCTCTGGACCCAGCACGCGGCGATGAACATCGCCGACAAGGCCGGACTCTACGCCGAAATGTGGCGGGTTCTGAAACCGGGCGGAAAACTGGCCATCTATGATATCCTCAGCGGCGAGGGCGGGCCGGTGCACTTCCCGGTCCCCTGGGCGCGCGAGGCGTCCATCAGCCACCTGGCAACCGCCGGACAGCTGCGGACGCACCTCGAAACCGCCGGCTTTCAGATCCTCGATTGGCGGGATACCACCGCACAGGGCCGCGACTGGTTCCGACGCCAGGGAGAACGGATCAGAAAGAACGGCCTGCCGCCCCTCGGCATCCACCTGCTGCTGGGCGACGATTTTCAGCAGATGGCCCGCAACCAGGTGCGCAACCTCGAAGAGGGGCGCATCGCCCTGATCGAAGCCATCGTCAAACGACCCTGAGGAGTCATCCATGTCCGAAGAGATCGCTAAAAAAACCGCCGCCACAGCCGCCCTTTACTTCAACGGCGTGGAGGGTGAAAAACCTTACGAATTATGGAAATCCTTTGATCGCGGCCTGGCCCGCGACCTTTCGCTGTTTATCACCGGGCAGATGTACGCTCGCGAGGTGCTTCCGCACCCGACCCGGCAGCTGGTGGCGATCGCCACCCTGACGGCGCTGGAAAAGAGTGAAGAGCTGGAACTGCACCTCAAGGCGGCGCTCAACGTCGGCTGCAAACCGCGGGAACTGGCCGAAGCGATCTTCCAGACCGCGGTCTATGCCGGCGTCCCGGCCATGAACCAGGGGCTCAAGGTGCTGCGCGCGGTCCTGCAGCAGGCGGACCTCTGGCCGATCCCATGACTTAAACCCTGAATCAGTGAGCCCCTTGTTGGCGGACAGCACAAATCATTGATCTGCCTGAGCTTCCCAAAAATCACCAGCGAACCTGTGGGTGCGCTTCAGATTTTTGAAAATCTCATTCAGACCAAGCACTTGCACTCTCAATCCAACAGGAACCCACTGATTCAGGTTAAACAACCCACAGGAACATCATGAAATTTACCGGAACCGATTCCTACGTCGCCACCGATGATCTTAACCTGGCGGTCAACGCCGCCATCACCCTCGGCCGCCCGCTGCTGATCAAGGGCGAGCCGGGCACCGGCAAGACCATGCTCGCCGAAGAGGTCGCCCGCGCCCTCGGCATGCCGCTCTTTCAATGGCACATCAAGTCAACCACCAAGGCCCACCAGGGGCTCTACGAATACGATGCCGTCTCCCGGCTGCGCGACTCGCAGCTCGGCGACGAGCGGGTCCACGACATCAGCAACTACATCGTCAAGGGCAAGCTCTGGGAAGCCTTCGAATCGGAACAGCGGGCGGTGCTGCTGATCGACGAGGTCGACAAGGCCGATATCGAGTTTCCCAACGACCTGCTGCAGGAACTCGACCGGATGGAGTTCTACGTCTACGAGACCCGGCAGCTGATCCGGGCGAAGCATCGGCCGGTGATCATCATCACCAGCAACAACGAGAAAGAGCTGCCGGACGCCTTTCTGCGCCGCTGCTTCTTCCACTACATCCGCTTCCCCGAAGCCGACACCATGGCGCAGATCGTCGAGGTTCACTACCCGGGCATCAAGAAGAACCTGCTGCAGGCCGCCCTGGAAACCTTCTTCGGCATCCGTGAGGTGCCCGGCCTGAAGAAGAAACCCTCCACCTCCGAGCTGCTCGACTGGCTCAAACTGCTGGTGGCCGAGGATATTCCCCCCGAGGCCCTGCACAGCAAACAGCCCGGCAAGGCGATCCCGCCGCTGCACGGCGCGCTGCTGAAGAATGAGCAGGATCTGGGACTGTTTGAGAAGTTAACAAGAAAGGCGCGAAACGTTTTTTAACGGAGAGGCACGGAGAAGGAGAGGCGCAGAGAGAAACAAATGCCTCATCTTTGATTTCAAGGATTTCTCTCCGTCTCTGCCCCTCTCCACCTCTGCGTTAAATGTTTTTGCCTTTGAAAGATTCTACCCATGCTGGTCGATTTTTTTCTGCAACTGAAACAGGCTAAAGTCCCGGTCACCATCCGCGAATACCTGGGGTTGCTCGAAGCCCTCGACAAGCAGGTGATCTGGGGCAGCGTCGAGGATTTCTACTACCTGGCGCGCCTCTGCCTGGTCAAGGATGAGACCCACTTCGACAAGTTCGACCGGGTTTTCGCCCAATATTTCGACGGGATCGAGAACCTCGGCGAGGAACTGGAGGCTGAAATCCCCGAGGAGTGGCTGCGCAGGCTGAGTGAGCTGGTGCTCTCCGAGGAGGAAAAAGCGCAGATCGAAGCCCTCGGCGGCTTCGAAAAGCTGATGGAGACCCTGAAAAAACGCCTGGCCGAGCAGCAGGAGCGCCACCAGGGCGGCAACCGCTGGATCGGCACCGCCGGTCGCTCTCCCTTCGGCGCCTACGGATACAATCCGGAGGGTGTCCGCATCGGTCAGCATGAGTCCCGCCACCGGCGGGCGGTCAAGGTCTGGGACCGACGGGAATTCAAAAACCTCGACGACTCGGTCGAACTCGGCACCCGCAACATCAAGCTCGCCCTGCGGCGGCTGCGACATTTCACCCGCGACGGGGCGCCGGAGGTCCTCGACCTGCCGGCCACCATCCGCGCCACCGCCGACAACGCCGGCTGTCTCGACCTGCAGCTGGTCCCGGAACGCCACAACAAGGTCAAGGTGCTGCTGTTCTTCGATGTCGGCGGCTCGATGGACGAACACATCCGGGTCTGCGAAGAACTCTTCTCCGCCGCCCGCAGCGAGTTCAAGAACCTCGAATACTTCTACTTCCACAACTTCATCTACGAAAGCGTCTGGCGCGACAACCAGCGCTACCGCGCCGAGCGGATCGACCTGCACGACCTGATCAACACCTACGGCTCCGACTACAAGCTGATCTTCGTCGGCGACGCGGCGATGAGCCCCTACGAAATTTCCATGGTCGGCGGCAGCGTCGAGCATTACAACGACGAAGCCGGCTATGTCTGGTGCCAGCGCCTGCTCGACGCCTACCCCGACGCCATCTGGCTCAACCCCACCCCGCAGGGCTGGTGGCACTTCACCCAGTCGATCGGCATGGTCCGGCAGATCATGGACAAGCGGATGTTCCCCCTCACCCTCGAAGGACTGGAGCAGGGCATCCGGCTGCTGAGCAAGTCGGCGGGGTGAGCCGGCCGCAACAGAACACCTCCCCGATCCTTTTCCCCGAAAACCGGAACCCTCCCCCCGCACAACCCGCATACCGGCATCACCGCCCGTTCAGTTTGCCGCCCTCCCCTTACCGTCCGAAACCAACGGCAATAATTTCGTGAGATTTTTTTGAGATTGGACCGTTACAATAGATTAGATTGGGAATAGTGCGAGAGATTGTGAATTATTCTGTCACAACATTGAATATAATAGGGCACCGTAGGGGCGACCGGCCGGTCGCCCCTGCAACGGCGGTGACAACATCGGCGACGGGATTTTCAATGCGACGCGTGCTGTCGCAAGGGTCATTAGAATAGGACCGGATATACTGAGATCGGGAGGAATTAGCGGTGAATGTCTCTGGGCGATAGTGGGACCAGACAAAAAAGATCGGGCAGCGGAGGTTGCCCGACGATATCCCCGCGGGTGCGGGGAACGGAAGATCTTCGGTTCGTAAAGGAAATTTTGAACCGGTTCATCCCAAAAGAATTGGGAACATTTGAATGTTATAGAAAAAATACGCTTATCTATATTTGGAATTCTGGTTGTGTTGCTCATGCTTGTCGTGTTGAGGAGGTAGGTAAGATGGGGTCGGAGGGGTATTTCCACTACTGGGGAAAAACTGGTGAAGATGGCAGTTGCCATTTGCTCCCTTACCATTGTCTAGATATCTCAGCCGTTGCCGCAGCTTGGTGGGAACTAAGCCCTACTATTCGTCGCAGTTTTTGCCAAGATTCCAATGAGAAAGAAATAAGGGCGTGGGTCCTTTTCTTCTGCGCATTGCATGATTACGGAAAATTCGATCTTCGTTTTCAACAGAAAGACCTGCCATCTTTCACGTCGCTTTACCCCTTGTCTGGTGGCACACTGCCTTCGGGAAGGGAAGTCAAAGATTACTGGCACGGTGAAGCTGGCCTCTACTGGTTCCATAAAGATCTTATTGCTCTGTACGGAACTCCCGATTCGGGCTGTGGTTTGTTTTGCAATGAAGAAGAGCCCGAACACTGGCCTTTCTGGAAAAAATGGATTGAGGCGGTCACCGGGCACCACGGGCATTTGAAAAATGCTGAGTATGTCCAGAACGCGAACTTCAGCAGTCTGGTCGACCAGCGCTACCCTCAAAACGATCATGTCGCCCGTATCTGTTGGCTGCAAGCTCTCGAAGAGCTGTTCCTAAAACCTGCCGGGCTCACATTGACGAGCTGCCCACCTGAGCCCTCTCCCTTGCTGGCCGGTTTTTGTTCCATCGCCGATTGGCTCGGGTCGCGTTGCGACAAAGTCAACTTTTCTTTATTGGCAACGCGAAAAAATCTCCAAACGTATTTTGAAGAGAAAGTCTCTGTCGACGCCCAGCGGGTTCTACAGTTGGCCGGGATTGTCGGTCATGCGAAAGCCTTTTCCGGTGTTGGGGCGCTGCTGCCAGCAGGAGAGGTTCCCCGCCCATTACAGGCACTGATCGAATCCCTGCCACTGGAACCGGCTCTGACAATTGTTGAGGCACCGACCGGAACCGGGAAAACCGAGACCGCATTGGCGCATGCCTGGCGGCAGATTGAGGCGGGGTTAGCTGATTCGATTATTTTCGCTTTGCCAACCCAGGCAACGGCAAATGCCATGTTTACTCGTTTGGAGAGAGCGGCAAAGGTGCTTTTTGACGATTCTCCCAATCTGTTGCTGGCACATGGCCATGCCAGTCAGAACGAGCAGTTTGCCGCACTGAAAAAGCGAAGCCAACCCGAAGCTGGCGAAGAGCAGGATGGATGGGTCAAATGCAGCGAGTGGCTGGCCGAGAGCCGCAAGCGGGTTTTTCTCGGCCAGATCGGCGTCTGTACCATCGACCAAGTGTTGATTTCCGTGCTGCCAGTACGGCACCGATTTGTGCGCGGGTTTGGGGTGGGGCGTAGCGTATTGATTGTCGATGAGGTGCATGCCTACGACGCTTACATGTATGGCCTGCTCGAAGAGGTGTTACGACAGCAGAAAGCGTCAGGCGGTTCGGCGATTTTGCTTTCCGCGACTCTCCCCGCAGGGCAGAAAGAAAAGCTGTTTGCTGCGTGGGACGCTGAATTGAAGGCTGATGAATCTGCCCCTTATCCCCTCATCAGTTCGGCCGCTGGGAAGAAGGTTGAACCTTGCTTATTGCCTGAAGAAACACCGCAGGAAAAGGTTACCGTCCAACTGGAGAGCCTGCGAGTTGCAGACATGACCCCGGACGCCGACCTGATATCGCGTCTAATTGTCGCAGCGGGGAAAGGCGCCCAGGTGGCGGTAATCTGCAATCTGGTCGATGTCGCACAATCTCTCTACGAACGACTCATGAAGGGGGCGAAGGGACTGCCGATAGAGGTCGACCTGTTTCATGCCCGATTCCGTTTTCTGGATCGACAGGGGAAGGAAGCGGGTGTCATTGGCAATTTCGGTTTTGGGGGTGACCGTAGCAAGGGGCGGATTCTGGTTGCTACGCAGGTGGTGGAGCAGTCGCTCGATGTCGATTTCGATTGGCTGGTGAGCCAGCTGTGTCCGGTCGATCTGCTGTTTCAGCGCATGGGGCGGCTGCACCGGCATGCTGAAAACGATGCGACCCGACCGATTGAATTTAACAAGCGTTGCTGCACTGTTTTGTTGCCAACCGGCGAGGATTATGGGGGAACCGGAGTCGTCTATGCCAACACCCGCGTTCTCTGGCGGACGGAGCAGCTGCTGCGGGATGCGGAAGTCGTTTCGTTTCCCGATGCCTATCGCAAATGGATCGACGAGGTCTATCGGGAAGAAGGCTGGGGGAACGAGCCGGAATGGGTTGAAAGTGGATTTGCCAAATTCGAAGAGGAGAAATGGAGCAAACACTACAACGCCAGACAGATGATTCACAGGGCGTTCGAAATGAACCCCTTCAACGATTCAGACGAACAGATAACGGCTGTGACCCGCGATGGTGAGATGAGCCTGACGGTTATTCCGTATCTGGCTTCCGGCGGGGGGCGGCAAACAATCGACGGGGATCTTCTCGATTCTCTGGACGAGTACCGATTACAGGAAATCCTGATGCTCAACAGTGTCGGGGTTCCGGCTGGCTGGAAAGGCTATCTGGAAAAAATGGCCGAATATACCGAAGGCCGCTACTGGCTGGAGATGCAGCCGGATGGCGGCGGATTTATTGCTGAAGGAGAGAAAGTCATTTTCAGGTATCGACGCGATACCGGACTGAGGAGGGTGAAAAAATGAATCTATTGACCGATCCGTGGATACCGGCACGGCCCCAAGGCAGGGCGACAGCGCAGAAGTTGACCTTGCGACAGCTGCTGTGTGAAGACGAACGCTGGGAGTTGCGTCTGCCACGTGATGACATGGAGATGGCAACACTGCAATTGCTGATCTGCCTGACCCAGGCGTTGGCAACGCCGGCAGATTTGCCGGAGCTGAAACGACGAATTATGAAGCCTTTGGGACAGCAGGAGTTCAATGCCGCCTACACTCCTTTCGCGGACTGGTTCCGGCTCGATCATCCGCAGTATCCGTTCATGCAGGTGCGGGGAGTGAAGGCGAAGGAGCCGACGCCGATGGATAAACTGCTGGCCGGGTTGACGGGGGCGACCAACAGCTGTTTCGTCAACCAATCGGGATTGGGCGAGGGGCTTTGCCCGGCTTGCGCTGCTATCGCTTTGTTTAACCAGGCGATGAATGTCCCTGGATTCGGTGGGGGATTCAAAGCCAGTTTGCGCGGCAGTGCTCCGGTCACCACACTGGTACAAGGCGAACACCTGCGGCAAACCATCTGGTTGAATGTGCTGAGCACGGAGTCGGTCGAAGCTCTGCTTCCCTGGCATCGGCAAACGGAAGACCAGAAACCGACCTGGATAGCTCCAATCAAATCCGAAACCTTTTCATCCCGAAGTATCGGGTTTCTGCGGGGTCTGTTCTGGCAGCCGGCGCACATTGAGTTGCTGCCCGCTGAGTCGGTCGGAGATTGCAGTTGCTGCGGTCAGGGGGACACGGAAGTGTATCGCGGATTCAATAAGGCGAAATTCAATTACACCGTGACCGGCATTTGGCCGCATCCTCATGGGGCGAGAACCTCTACTGTGAAAAAGGGGGAACAGGAAGAGAAGTTCGTTTCTTTCACCACCGAAGCTCCCTCCTGGACTCAGTTGGGTCGTTTCGTGGCACGCCGTGCCTTTGTTGACGCCAAAACTCCCGGTCAGGAACCGGCGGCGGTGATCCGTCAGGCGCAAAAACTTGGTGTGCGGTTGACTCTCTGCATCGGTGGATATCGCAACAACCAAGCCTCGATTCTGGAGCGACGGCATGAGTTGCTACCCCTTGGCGAGGGGTGGAATTCGAAACCCCAGATTGTTCAGGATGTTGTGGATACTGCCATCGGCTATCGCGATGCGCTGAACAAGTCACTGTATTCCTTTTTCAAGGGAGGAGGGAGCAAGGGCGCCGGGCTGCCGATCCATGAATTCGGCAAGGCCCAATTCTACCGCCGAACGGAAGAAGCCATCCTCGACAGCTTGGCTCGTCTCGATTTCAGTAATCCACGTCCGGTTCTACTCGCGCTTCAGAAAAAACTGGATACAGAGGTCAGGGGACTGTTTGAGGAAGCGGTCCGTCCCTATCTGAACGACCCCAACCTGATTCATACCATGGCGGTTTCCCGCCGGACTTTATACAAAAATCTCAACGTACTGAAACCTCAACAGGAGGGAGGAGTCGATGGCAAAAGAAACTGATTTTATGGATCTGTATCAGGCCTGGCAGCGATTGCCGAACGGGCCAAAAGCCGAGCTTAAGCGATGCGGCGACTTGGGTGATCTGCTTGAAACCTCGGCGTTTTATCGTCTGCTCGCCGGGCGGGGTGAAGCGGAATGGCAGAAGAAAGCTTATCAGCGCATGATCTTCTGCCTCCCCTGCATCAACCACACGGAACAGAAAATCCCTCTGGGCGCTGCGCTGGCGAGAAGTCGCAAGGGGAGCCGGTCGGCGGTTTCAGAAAGCCGTATGATTCAAGTTGTGCGCAGCGAAGCGCCGAACGACATGGTTCAGTTGCGGCGGATTCTCAAGCACGCCGAACCGACAGTCAACTGGCCGCTGATGGCAAAACAGCTTTGGTACTGGGATCTCAACGAACGCAGTAAACGGAGTTTGCTCGAAGATTTCTTTCTCAATCACACCGACACATCAAAGGAGGGTTAAACCGTGCAGAATTTCATCAACTATCACGTTCTCATTTCGCACAGTCCGTCTTGCCTCAACCGCGACGACATGAATATGCAGAAGTCAGCCATCTTCGGTGGTGTGCGCCGAGTACGGATTTCAAGCCAGAGTCTGAAACGGGCGATGCGTAAAAGCGACTATTATGCTCAGCACCTTGGTGAAGCGAGTATCCGCACAAAGCATTTGAGTGGACTGCGGGATCGGTTGCACGAAAGGCTGGCGGGGCGTTTTTCTCCCGAAGTTATCGATAAAACTATCAAGCTGCTCATCGACAAGGACGTTTCCGTCGATGGAATCGTCGAAGGCGATGCCGTGGCCCCTTGGGCGGTGGAAGAGTTTGCCTGGTTCTGCGAGCGGGTTATGAATGCGCAGGCGGAAGGGCTGGAAGACAAGGCTCTGACCAAGCAGTTGAAAGAATCTATCGCCGCGATGCGACAGACGCTGGTTGGCGGGCTTGATATCGCATTATCCGGGCGGATGGCCACCTCGGGGTTGCTCAGTGAACTTGGCAAGGTCGATGGTGCGCTGGCCGTGGCGCATGCCTTGACCACCCACACGGTTGATGCCGATATCGACTGGTTCACCGCTGTGGATGATCTGCAGGAACTGGGATCTGGGCACCTCGACACCCAGGAATTCTCTAGTGGGGTGTTCTATCGCTACGCCAGTCTGAACATCGGCCAGTTGCAGGAAAACCTCGGTGGCGCACCACGCGAACAGGCGCTGGAGATTGCCACGCACGTATTGCAGATGTTGGCGACGGTAGTTCCGTCTGCTAAGCAGCAGAGTTTTGCCGCGCACAACCTTGCTGACTTGGCGTTGGTTTCCTTCGCCGATATCCCGGTATCGCTGGCCAATGCCTTCGAAAAACCGGTGCAGCAGAAAAACGGCAGTGGATTCCGTGAACCTTCGATTGCTGCGCTGCACGACTATTGGCAGAAGGTGCATATCGGCTACGGGCTGGAAGAACGCTGCGGGCAGTTTGTTTTGAACAAAGTGGAAACGCCTGCCGGGATCGCTGCGAAAGAGAGCCTTGAGGACCTCAAAAGTTGGGTGCGCAACAACGGAGAGGGGTGAGCCATGGGCGACTACCTGATTCTGAAACTGCAGGGGCCGATGCAGGCCTGGGGGGAGCACAGCTTTGAAGGGACGCGCCCTTCGGGCAACTTCCCGACCCGTAGTGCCCTGCTCGGACTTCTTGGTGCCTGTCTCGGCATTCGCCGGAATGAATACGAACGTTTGCAGCAATTGGCGGACAGCGTTCAATTTGCCGTGCGTAAAGATGCTCGCCAGACGCAAACCGAGTGGGGGGAGCCGAAAAAGCTGCCGATGGTCAAGATGACTGATTACCACACCGTCAAGGACGCACGGCAGAGTTACATTGGCCTCAAAAGCCACGAAACCATTCAGACCTGGCGGGAATATCTGCTTGATGCGGAATACAGCGTTGCTATCTGGGAAAACGAGGATGCAGCCGTGTCACTGGATGAATTGGAAACGGCCGTGCGCAAACCGGTATTCACCCCTTATCTTGGGCGACGGAGCTGTCCGTTGGCGCAACCGCTGTTTGGCAAAAGGCTTACCGCGGAAAGTCCGAACCAGGCCTTGCAGGCTGTTGAACCGAGCGGCGGTGTGATTTACAGCGAACAGCCATCAGATCGCAGCATGCGCCTGCGTGACCTGCCGATGGCGGGTCAACCACGCCAGTTCGCTTCCCGCACCGTCTACATCCACGGAGGGGATCATGTATCTGAGTAAGGTTATGGTGACTGGGGCCGCCTGTCGCAATCCCTATGAAATCCACCGCAGCCTCTGGCAACTGTTTCCAGAAGATCCCGACGCCAGGCGAGACTACTTGTTTCGCGTAGAGCGCGCCGGGCGGCAGCAGGCTGAAATCTTGTTACAGTCGCAGCGAAAACCGAGCGATTCAGAGTTGCGTAAGGTCCGACTGCTGGCGACGCGAGGGTATCAACCGAGGCTGCAGCAGGGGCAACGGCTGCGTTTTGCGTTGCTGGCCAACCCGGTCAAGACCATCAACGATGAACGCGGCCGCCTGAATGCCAAAGGCCAGGTGAAAAAATGCCGGGTTCCGCTGATTCGCGAGGAGGAATGGCGGAGCTGGTTGGAGCACAAGCTGATTGGTTGTGCGGAGCTGGAGACGCTGGTCGCTGAAAATCGTCTGCCGATAAATTTCCGCAAGCCCAAGGAAAAACGTGTCGGGAAAATTCAGCCGGTCAGTTTTCAGGGGATTTTACGGGTATCTAGCCCGGAAGCTATGATGCAGGCAATCTCTACCGGCATCGGCCCGGCTAAAGCCTTCGGTTGCGGCCTGCTGTCAATCGCCCCTGCGTGATGGAGACGAACTGCTTTGTTGACCGACACTAGCTTAATGGGGAGGGTGCAATGACCGAAAAACTGGCCGTTTTTAAAGGCAAGGGGATTCGCCGCACAATCCATAATAATGAATGGTGGTTCGTGATTGCAGATGTTGTCTCGGTCTTGACCGATTCGGTCAACCCGGCTGACTACATAAAAAAAATGCGCAGTCGCGATAAGGAGTTGGCCAAAGGGTGGGGACAAATTGTCACCCCCCTTTCGGTTGACACCCAGGGTGGCAAACAACGCGTGAACTGCGCCAACACCGAAGGCATCTTTCGCATCATCCAGTCGATCCCCTCCCCCAAGGCAGAACCCTTCAAACGCTGGCTGGCCAGGGTCGGCTACGAGCGAGTTCAGGAGATCGAAGATCCCGAACTCGGCACCGCCCGCACCCGCGAGCTCTACCGGGCAAAGGGTTACTCCGAAGCCTGGATCGAAAAGCGGATGCGCGGCATCGCCGTCCGTGCCGAACTGACCGAAGAATGGAAGAACCGCGATGTCGGCGGCAGCCGTGAGTACGCTATCCTTACGGCAGAGATTTCAAAGGCCACTTTCGGCATGACACCTTCCGAATACAAGGACTTAAAACAGCTCGACCGGGAGAACCTGCGCGATCACATGACCGACCTGGAACTGATCTTCTCCATGCTCGGAGAGGCCGCCACCACCGAAATCGCCCGCACCCGGGATGCACAGGGATTCACGGAAAACCGCTCCGCTGCCGGCAAGGGTGGAAAAATCGCCGGTGATGCCCGGAAGAAACTTGAGCAGGAATCGGGGCGCAAGGTGGTGACGGATGAAAACTATCTGGATGCGCCGGAAAGGCAAAAACGACTTGAGCGAAAAAAGTAAATCCAGGAGGGGATTGTGTCCACACCGATTCTGCCACCACTGAAACCGGTTCCGATCAAAGACCGCGTTTCGGTCATGTTCGTTGAAAAGGGCCACCTCGACGTTCTCGACGGCGCCTTCGTATTGGTCGATAAAACCGGCGTGCGCACCCACATCCCCATCGGCGGGGTTGCTTGCCTGATGCTGGAACCGGGAACTCGAGTCTCTCATGCCGCCGCGACCCTCGCTTCACGGGTCGGCTGTCTGCTGGTATGGGTCGGCGAAGCTGGTGTCAGGCTATATTCCGCCGGGCAACCCGGTGGCGCACGCGCTGACCGCCTTCTCTATCAGGCCAAGCTTGCCCTTGATGACAGCGCCCGTCTGAAAGTGGTGAGAAAAATGTATGCTGTTCGGTTTAAAGAGGAGCCGCCGGCAAAGCGCAGCGTCGACCAATTGCGCGGAATTGAGGGCGTTCGGGTACGAAAAATGTACGAGTTGCTTGCCCGACAGTATGGCGTACCGTGGAAACGTCGAAACTATGACCACACACGGTGGGAAAGTGGAGACATTCCCAATCGTTGCCTGTCTTCCGCAACGGCTTGTCTATACGGAATCACCGAGGCCGCAATCCTTGCCGCAGGCTATGCCCCGGCTGTCGGATTCATTCATACCGGAAAACCCCAGTCGTTTGTCTACGACATAGCTGACATCTTTAAATTTGACACGGTTGTCCCAGTCGCATTCAGAATTGCGGCAAAAAAACCTTATGATCCCGAACGACAGGTGCGAATTGCCTGTCGCGATGCCTTCCGCCAAACCAAATTATTAAAACGAATCATTCCCGTCATTGAGGAAGTCTTAAGTGCCGGCGAGATTGAACCGCCCAAACCACACGAAGAAGCTGTTGAAATTGCAATCCCCAACAAGGAAGGGATAGGTGATGTTGGTCATCGTAGTTGAAAATGTACCGCCTCGTCTTCGTGGACGATTGGCTCTATGGCTTCTTGAAGTTCGAGCTGGGGTGTACGTCGGAAAGGTCTCAAAACGGGTTCAAGAAATGATCTGGGATAATGTAGAAAAAGGTATTGACGAAGGGAATGCAGTCATGGCCTGGTCATCGAATACCGAGTCAGGATTTGACTTTTCAACCTTGGGTGTAAACCGCCGCACCCCTAAAGAGATGGAAGGTCTCAAGCTTGTCTCTTTTCTTCCTGAAGGAGGCAAATTGGACCAAGAAAATGTGCCCAATTTTTAATCATAATTTCCGGTAGAATTATCTGGTCTTTGAAAAGTGAATATTTTCATAAAGATAGAAGAAGTCTGTTCCCCGCACCCGCGGGGATGAACCGGTCATCTATTTTTAATGGACGATATTTTTCAACTGTTCCCCGCACCCGCGGGGATGAACCGGCGGAAGCGGTGGCGGAATATTTGTTTTAAAGCTGTTCCCCGCACCCGCGGGGATGAACCGCCGGATTAGCTCAATTAGGTAGAGCACCTGATCTGTTCCCCGCACCCGCGGGGATGAACCGATCGGATGTTGTTTCAGGCGGCGGCTGATCGTCTGTTCCCCGCACCCGCGGGGATGAACCGCACTGATGCCCCCGGTGTCGGCCCTGCGTTGCCTGTTCCCCGCACCCGCGGGGATGAACCGGAGTTTGATATGTTTGATTGCTGTTGCGGACGCTGTTCCCCGCACCCGCGGGGATGAACCGCTGACATGCCGCTCCTCAGTCGTTTTTGTCGGCTGTTCCCCGCACCCGCGGGGATGAACCGTCTGTCGTCCCCTTGCTTGACCTGTTCCGGCCCTGTTCCCCGCACCCGCGGGGATGAACCGGTCGGGATCTCGATGTTCTGCTCCGAGGTCGGCTGTTCCCCGCACCCGCGGGGATGAACCGCACGGCATCTACTCATCAGTCCTCACGGATGACTGTTCCCCGCACCCGCGGGGATGAACCGGAACTGTGGGGTGAGGTCAGGATCGGGTCGCTCTGTTCCCCGCACCCGCGGGGATGAACCGGATAACGAGGCGCTATTTGAGTCGGCCCGCAGCTGTTCCCCGCACCCGCGGGGATGAACCGGCGATGGACGACCTCAGGTTGCAGCTCTACAGCTGTTCCCCGCACCCGCGGGGATGAACCGTTTTTTGAGTGCCCTGTCTCGGCGATCACGCGCTGTTCCCCGCACCCGCGGGGATGAACCGAGTGATAAACCCAGAAGTCGTCGCCGGCTGCCCTGTTCCCCGCACCCGCGGGGATGAACCGGTAATCAATCCGGTTCCAACGTCGACGGAACGCTGTTCCCCGCACCCGCGGGGATGAACCGCCGTCAGTCGAGCCGGCCGTCACAGGGCAGGACTGTTCCCCGCACCCGCGGGGATGAACCGTAACAATCATTGGCGATGGCCCCGATGCTATGCTGTTCCCCGCACCCGCGGGGATGAACCGCTGCGGTTTTGAGTACGTCATCTTGCGGTATCCTGTTCCCCGCACCCGCGGGGATGAACCGGCCGCAGTCACAACAGACCATTTTATAGCCTGCTGTTCCCCGCACCCGCGGGGATGAACCGGTCAGCAGCGGGATGGCCAGGTACGAACGGCTCTGTTCCCCGCACCCGCGGGGATGAACCGGTGGGATGATAACAACGGTGAAGGCAACGCGTCTGTTCCCCGCACCCGCGGGGATGAACCGGTCACAATCTGCTTGATGACAATCTCCTAGCTCTGTTCCCCGCACCCGCGGGGATGAACCGCTCCGCGCAACGAACCGCCGATGCCGGACGACCTGTTCCCCGCACCCGCGGGGATGAACCGGCAATCTGTAAATTTTTGACCGACTGCGGTTGCTGTTCCCCGCACCCGCGGGGATGAACCGTGGGTATCCCTGTCCCAGTCACCACCCCACTTCTGTTCCCCGCACCCGCGGGGATGAACCGTCCGGACCCTTGTCGGCACGCAGCCGCTCTATCTGTTCCCCGCACCCGCGGGGATGAACCGGCGACAGATCCTTCCTTCGCTGCGCTTGCAAACTGTTCCCCGCACCCGCGGGGATGAACCGGCGCTGGCGTTGGAACTGGACCCGCCGATGAACTGTTCCCCGCACCCGCGGGGATGAACCATTAGCTAGAGATCGGGGAACCGGGATTTTAAACTGTTCCCCGCACCCGCGGGGATGAACCGATCGGCCATGCGTGACCTCTTCGTGCGTGGCTCTGTTCCCCGCACCCGCGGGGATGAACCGCTGACATGCTGCTCCTCAGTCGCTTCTTTTGTCTGTTCCCCGCACCCGCGGGGATGAACCGCTGATATCGCTCGGTGTCCTGGGCATTCACGTCTGTTCCCCGCACCCGCGGGGATGAACCGGGGGGCTAGTAATACCCCCCTTTAGTCTCATTCTGTTCCCCGCACCCGCGGGGATGAACCGCTCGACCAACACCACCAACGTCTCAAAAATCACTGTTCCCCGCACCCGCGGGGATGAACCTGGGACGCTCCCGGCCCGCTCCCGGCCGGATATCTGTTCCCCGCACCCGCGGGGATGAACCGAGGTCTCGGGCGCTATCGGCTCCAACGCTGTTCTGTTCCCCGCACCCGCGGGGATGAACCGCCTCTGCCGTCTCAGGACGGCGTCTATGACGGCTGTTCCCCGCACCCGCGGGGATGAACCGATGCAAACAGACAGCAGAAATAACAATAGAAACTGTTCCCCGCACCCGCGGGGATGAACCGTCCTTCTGGGCCACCTCGGGGGTCTGCACGGTCTGTTCCCCGCACCCGCGGGGATGAACCGGTGTTGGCAGACACAGACCTGGTGGTGACCGTCTGTTCCCCGCACCCGCGGGGATGAACCTTAATATAATTGACGGTGTGTTCTTCATCTGGACTGTTCCCCGCACCCGCGGGGATGAACCGCACCGGAGGGGCGCATGAGGCGAGGAGCAGTGCTGTTCCCCGCACCCGCGGGGATGAACCGCATGTCAGATACCTCCTGGCTCTGGTCCGTTGCTGTTCCCCGCACCCGCGGGGATGAACCGGTGGGAGTCTGGACGCGTACCACCGTTCCCGGCTGTTCCCCGCACCCGCGGGGATGAACCGGCCTGATAAAAGAGTAGGCGCTCATCAGAGATCTGTTCCCCGCACCCGCGGGGATGAACCTCGTCGGTGACCTGGATGGACGATGCGGCACCCCTGTTCCCCGCACCCGCGGGGATGAACCGCCAGCACCTCGTCACACCCTCGCGCCATTGTGCTGTTCCCCGCACCCGCGGGGATGAACCGACGGCGTAGAGGTCTTTGAACGTGGTGTAGGCCTGTTCCCCGCACCCGCGGGGATGAACCGTGAGCACCAACAGCGGCCATTATCTTGTTTAGCTGTTCCCCGCACCCGCGGGGATGAACCGCATGTCAGATACCTCCTGGCTCTGGTCCGTTGCTGTTCCCCGCACCCGCGGGGATGAACCGGTGGGAGTCTGGACGCGTACCACCGTTCCCGGCTGTTCCCCGCACCCGCGGGGATGAACCGGCCTGATAAAAGAGTAGGCGCTCATCAGAGATCTGTTCCCCGCACCCGCGGGGATGAACCGAGCACACCGATTCAAACGGCGCTCACGTGAAACTGTTCCCCGCACCCGCGGGGATGAACCGGTTGATTTTCGCATCATGCCCCCATTACGCCACTGTTCCCCGCACCCGCGGGGATGAACCGTTCACCATCCACGGCCCCGGGGAATATATCGGCTGTTCCCCGCACCCGCGGGGATGAACCGCCGACACGCCGGCCAGGAGCGCGACCGGGGAGCTGTTCCCCGCACCCGCGGGGATGAACCGCTGTTCGACGCGCTGGGAGAGTTGCCAGTGCACTGTTCCCCGCACCCGCGGGGATGAACCGCGACATGAAAATAAACATTTACCTTTATCCTTCTGTTCCCCGCACCCGCGGGGATGAACCGGGAACTTGATCGTATGTTGGAAAACCGCAACACTGTTCCCCGCACCCGCGGGGATGAACCGGATCCTTTCAAATGACCGAGAGGCAGCTAGCACTGTTCCCCGCACCCGCGGGGATGAACCGGAGGCATCATAACTTCCCCCTCTCCCCCACACCTGTTCCCCGCACCCGCGGGGATGAACCGGCGTTTTCGGAGGTTTCGTCGGCGGCTGAATACTGTTCCCCGCACCCGCGGGGATGAACCGACGGCAGCATCAACTCGCTGGCTCACCATATCCTGTTCCCCGCACCCGCGGGGATGAACCGAGGCCGAACAGCTCACCACCCTGGAAGAAGAACTGTTCCCCGCACCCGCGGGGATGAACCGATGATCAACTCCCGAAGGCTGTCTGCAGACAACTGTTCCCCGCACCCGCGGGGATGAACCCACTGGGGTCGCCGCTGCAGTGAGCACGTTTTACTGTTCCCCGCACCCGCGGGGATGAACCGGCTGTTATTTGCATGGCAGCATGGGCAACGATCTGTTCCCCGCACCCGCGGGGATGAACCGGAAATATTTGCCCCACCAATGGCGGCGTCACACTGTTCCCCGCACCCGCGGGGATGAACCGGAGGTCTTCATGATTGCTGCTATTGCCGCGCTCTGTTCCCCGCACCCGCGGGGATGAACCGATACAGGCAACAACAAAACAACAGGAGGATGCCTGTTCCCCGCACCCGCGGGGATGAACCGCGACATGAGGTCTTGAAAAAACGGATCATCATCTGTTCCCCGCACCCGCGGGGATGAACCGACGCGGGCCGGGCTGTTGTCGCACATGCGGCGCTGTTCCCCGCACCCGCGGGGATGAACCGGTTCTGCAATCTCTCCGTGATCAGTTTGGTTTCTGTTCCCCGCACCCGCGGGGATGAACCGCTGAAGAAATTCACCTACCCCGAGGCGGACCTCTGTTCCCCGCACCCGCGGGGATGAACCGGATTCCTGCCTTTACCTGGCCGCCATTGGTGACTGTTCCCCGCACCCGCGGGGATGAACCGATCTGGAACTCTTGAAAATCGGGGGTACGATACTGTTCCCCGCACCCGCGGGGATGAACCGCCATCCCACCGCCTCACCGTCCAGCGCGAGCACTGTTCCCCGCACCCGCGGGGATGAACCGATCAAGGAGCGGCTGATCCGCATGGTGCTGGTCTGTTCCCCGCACCCGCGGGGATGAACCGTCCGAGGCGAAGCTCTCGCTAAAAGCTATCGTCTGTTCCCCGCACCCGCGGGGATGAACCGTCCGCTCATTGTTCACCGGGCGTTGATGCCCACTGTTCCCCGCACCCGCGGGGATGAACCGTTTGATGTCAATCGTTGTTGATTTGTCTGACCCTGTTCCCCGCACCCGCGGGGATGAACCGGCGCGGGTCTGCATCGGGCGGCAGTTCCAGGCCTGTTCCCCGCACCCGCGGGGATGAACCCAGGATGCTGCCGTCATCGCGCTCTCTGGTCTCCTGTTCCCCGCACCCGCGGGGATGAACCGACCTGGCGCGAACGTCTCGCGTTCTGGTTCGGCTGTTCCCCGCACCCGCGGGGATGAACCAGGACGTTACCGTTTATGACCTGTCCGTGACTCCTGTTCCCCGCACCCGCGGGGATGAACCGCAGATCATCAACGCCGTCGCCCTCCAGGTAATCTGTTCCCCGCACCCGCGGGGATGAACCGCTGCCGAGCGTGACGGTCAAAACAGCGGGCATCTGTTCCCCGCACCCGCGGGGATGAACCGATGGCGTTCGATGCCGCCGACGGTGCGGCATCCTGTTCCCCGCACCCGCGGGGATGAACCGATCTGCAGGCACTCGTCGAGGTTGTCTGACTCCTGTTCCCCGCACCCGTGGGGATGAACCGAGGCTCATTTCTTGCCCCCTTTCTTTTTGACGCTGTTCCCCGCACCCGCGGGGATGAACCGGCCATGGAAAGACAGAACCTGGCCGTCAGGGACTGTTCCCCGCACCCGCGGGGATGAACCGTAAACGATCCTAATAAGCGGAAACCCTTGGTCGCCCCCTCACGGGGGCGCGGATTGAAACAAGCCGACAACCTGATCATCACCCCCAACGAGCCGGGAGATTACCAGAATAGCCTCGACATCAACAGCCGCCGTTGAAAACTTGATTTTCACCTCAAAACAGCGCACATTCTGCGGATGACTTCTTCCGCAACCACAGCAGCTGAGAACCGCTCCCGGCAGGGCGTCCTCCTCGGTCTCGCCGCCTACACCATCTGGGGCTCCTTCCCGATCTTCTTCAAAGCCCTGACCGGCGCCGCGCCGCTGGAAATCGTCTGTCACCGGATCTTCTGGTCGGCAGTTTTCCTCAGCCTGCTGGTTCTCCTCCGCGGCCGACTCGGCGCCATCCGCCGGACCTTCGCCGACCGGACACTGCTGCTGACGCTGTGCGGCTCGACGCTGCTGATCGCCTGCAACTGGCTGGTCTTCATCTACGCGGTGCAGGTCGGCGAGGTACTGCAGTCGAGCCTGGGCTATTTCATCACCCCGCTGCTGAGCGTGCTGCTCGGTTTCCTCTTTCTCGGCGAACGGCTCAGCCGCTGGCAGCAGCTGAGCGTGCTGCTCGCCCTGGTGGGGGTCATCTCCCTGACCGTCCAGTACGGCCGGCTGCCCTGGATCGCCCTGGTGCTGGCAGCGTCCTTCGGGCTTTACGGGCTGCTGCGCAAGATCGCCGAGGTTGACGCATTGATCGGCCTGACGGTCGAGACCCTGCTGCTGGCGCCCTTCGCCCTGGGCTTCATACTCTACCTGCTGGGCCGGCACCAGGCCGGGTTCCTGGGCGGCTCGCTGCGGCTCGACCTGCTGCTGCCCCTCTCCGGGGTGGTGACCGCCATCCCCCTGCTCTGCTTCATCGGCGCCGCCCGCCGGCTGCGCCTGGCCACCATCGGTTTTCTGCAGTACATCACTCCCAGCCTGCATTTCCTGCTGGCCGTCGGCCTCTACCGGGAGCCCTTCAACCTGGCCGAACTGGCCAGCTTTCTCTTCATCTGGGCCGGACTGGGGGTCTATTCGGGGGAAGCGCTGTGGAAGAGCCGGAGCAGAGGGGCGGCAGACTGAAGCGTTGAAGCTGACTGCAAACCGACGATAAAACCGACACCTGACTTGCCGCAAGTGCCCTCCATGGTTTAATCTATACGTTAAACCTGCGAACAGGAGCATGCCATGCCGATCACCAGCAGGGACATTGTCCCCCTCAAGGAAACCCGCGCCCGCCTGACCGAACTGGCCGAAGAGGCCTGCCAGGGCCGGGAAAAGATCATCACCCGCAATGGCAAAGCCTATGTCGCCCTGATCGATGCCCGCCGCCTCGACTATTACCACCGCCTCGAACGGGAAAACATCCACCTGACACTGCTCGAAGAGGCCGGTCGCGGTTGGGACGATGTCGAAGCGGGCAACCTCTGTTCGGTGGCAGAACTGAAAGCCCGATACGGCCGCTCAAAATGAGCCGCAGACCTATCCAGGTCACCCGCAATTTCCGTCGCAACCTGGATGAGATCGAGACCTTTTTGGCCGAGGCCGACTCTGCCCGGGCCTTCGAAGCCCTGCTGGACGATCTGTTTACCGATATCATCCCCCGGCTGGAGGTTTTTCCCGAACTCGGCAAAGACTTCCTGCAACGCCGCACATCCTCCCACGAGGCCGCAACCCTGGTCGCAACCCTGCAACAGCACCTCGACGACAACGCCGGCGTACGGGAGTTGATCCGCGGCGACTATCTCATCCTCTACGCCCGACAAGGGAACAACCTGTATCTGCTGGCGATCAAACATCATTGCCAGCTTTCCTTCGACTTTCCGGAACGATGGGAAGATTGAGACGTCCCCGCCTTCCGGCACATCCAACCTTAACCTTGTCCCCTCTCTGGCCGAAAAGATCCTGCATGCTACACTGTCTGCACAATCATCTCGCTTGGAGGCATGAACCATGAAAATTGCGATTTCCACCGGCGGCGGCGACTGCCCGGGACTGAACGCGGTGATCCGCGGGGTGGTACGTTCCGCCATCTTCCGCTACGGTTGGGAGGTGATCGGCATCCGTGACGGCCTCGACGGCCTGGTCCACGGCTGGGAACCGATCCCTCTCGGGCTCGACCAGGTCAAGGGCATCCTGTCGCGCGGCGGCACCATCATCGGCACCACCAACAAGGGCAACCCGTTCCGCTACGAGGTCGAGGAGAACGGGACCCGGGTGGTCCACGATCTCTCGGCCCGGGTCCTGGACAATTTTCGCGCAACCGGGGCCGAGGCGCTGATCATGGTCGGTGGTGACGGCACCCTCGGCATCGGCCGCCAACTGATGGATCTCGGCATCCCCTGCGTCTTTGTCCCCAAGACCATCGACTGTGACGTCGCCGCCACCGATTCGACCTTCGGCTATCACACCGCGGTCGGCATCGTCACCGAGGCCCTCGACCGCCTGCACACCACCGCCGAAAGCCACCGCCGGGCGATGGTGGTCGAGGTGATGGGGCGCTACGCCGGCTGGATCGCGCTGGAGTCGGGCATTGCCGGGTCGGCCGATGTCATCCTGCTGCCGGAAATCCCCTACGACCTCGACGCCGTCTTCAACAAGCTGGAGGGACGCAAAAAACTGGGCCGTAATTTTTCGGTGGTGGTGGTCGCCGAAGGGGCTCTGCCGAAGGAAGGCAGCCGCACCGTCGCCGTGGCGGCCGAAACCGATGGCCGCGCCGAACGGCTCGGCGGGGTCGGACAGGTGGTGGCGCAGCAGATCGAAGAGGGACTGGGGATCGAAACCCGCACCGTGGTGCTGGGACACGTGCAGCGCGGCGGCACCCCGTCCCACACCGACCGCATCCTCGGCTCACGCTTCGGGGTCGAGGCGGTGGAACTGATCCGTCGCGGCGAGTTCGGCCGCATGGTGTCGCTCAAGGGGCAGGAGATCGTCTCGGTGCCGGTCGCCGACGCGATCGACAACCTGCGACTGGTCGACCCGGACGGGCAGCTGGTCGCCACCGCCGAGGCGCTGGGGATCTGCTGCGGGCGCTGAACGGGGCGGAAAAGAAAAGGACCGCCCCGCCTTCCCGCGATACCACAGGCCTCAGGGATTCAGGTGCCACATGCTGTCTGCGCCGAACCGCTCCGCCAGCGATTTCGACTGTTCGCGTTTCGCCAGGCGTTCACGGGCCCGCGCCGGGGCCCCGGCGAAGAGGAACTTCTCCAGTTCGGTTTCCGGAATCACCTCCGGAACCATCTGCTTTTCGCCGTTGACGTCGAGGGCCACGAAGGTCAGGAAGGATGTGGCGCAGACAGTGCGTTCACCGCTCAGCATATCCTCGGCGACCACCTTGACGAACACCTCCACCGAGGTGCGGTGGGCCCAGGTGGCGAAGGCTTCGAGACAGACGGTCTGGCCGTTGCGGATCGGATGAAGAAAATCGACCGAGTCGGTGGAGGCGGTCACCACCGAGGTGCGGGCGTGGCGGGTGGCGGCAATGGCGGCGATGTCGTCGATATGGAACATCACCCGGCCGCCGAACATGGTGCCGTAGTTGTTGGTGTCCGGCGGCAGGACCAGCGAGGTCCTGATGGTCCGCGACTCGCGACAGAACTTGGCGGCTTTTCTGCTCATCATCTCGTCTCCTTTTGCGTCCCGGCGTCAGCCGTTGCCAAAACCTGAATCAGTGAGTTTCTGTTGGATGGAGAGTACAAGTGCTGGGTCTGAAAGAGGTTTCCAAAAATCTGAAGCGCACCCATAGGTTCGCTGGTGATTTTTGGGAAGCTCTGGCAGATCAATGACTTGTGCTATCCGCTGACAAGGAACTCACTGATTCAGGTAAAACCTTCGTCAGCATGGCTTCAAGCTCCTCGGCGACTGTCGCCGCGTCATCATAGGGCAGCAGAGCACTGCCGACCGGCACGACGGCGGAAGCCTCTCCCGGCTGCTGCAGCTGAATAAGCGGCTTGCCGCACCCGCAGGCCAGCCCCAGAGCCAGCATAACCTCGGGAGAACAACCGGCGAGGTCGAGGATCACCAGCCGGCAGGCATGGAGCCGCCGGCAGAGTTCGGCAAAGCCATTGCTGTCCGCCAGGAATCCTTCGGCCCTGAAACAGCGGAATCCCCGTGCCTCCAGCGCCGGTTGAATGCCCCGGCGGAAAAGCTGCTCCCCGGCCGTCCCGGCGGGAACGACGACCAGGGCCAGGTCGTCTTCGGCCGGCGGCTCAATGGGACGGCCCTCCCGGTCGCGCGAAAAAAACCGTTCCAGAGGATGCGGCCCGGCAGCTTTCTCGACAGCCTTCCGGGTCAGTTCTTCGAGCTTCTCTTCGAGATGCACGATCTGCTGCCGGATGGTCCGAACCAGTTTATCGACCGTCTCCGGACGAATAGACTTGCCGCTCGGAGAAAAATCCGCATCGGTCAACTTGAACGGCGGCGCTGAAAGAACCTGCGCCGCCTGCAGATCCTCGACCAGCCGGTTGTAGCCCTTGTTCCAGCTTGCAAACGGCCGCGGGTAAACATACTGGTTCTGCTTGCGGTAATGGCGAATCTTGCCGAGGATATAACTGAGCTGTTCAATATATCCGGAAAGCTGTTGCCGATCTGTCATGCTGCTCCTCCATCTATCTCCTCCCGGCCGAACGGGCCGGTCTGCCGGAGTGCATATACAGCATATCGGGATTCCAGGCAAGGCGCGACTTTCAACCCAAATCCACCGGCAAAAAAAATTTGACAACAACAATCTATTTGGCTATTTTGCCAAATATGAACACGCAACGCCGCCAACAACTCGAAGCCCGCGCCCGGGTCCTCAAGGCCCTGGCCCACCCCTCCCGGCTGCTGATGGTCGAAGAGCTGGAAGCCGGAGAGCGCTGCGTCTGCGACCTGCAGCAACTGGTCGGCGCCGACATGTCAACCGTGTCAAAACACCTGAGTGTATTGAAGAACGCCGGCATCGTCACCGACGACAAGCGTGGCAACCAGGTCTTCTACCGCCTGCGGGTCCCCTGCGTAACCGGTTTCTTCGACTGCATCGAGGCGGTACTGAGCGAGCAGGCAAGGTGCAGTTCGGCAGTGTGCGGAGGAAAAGGCTAAAGCGGCCACCAAGACACCAAGGACGCTTATCAACGGCGGCTAAAGGCGAAGGGCCAAAGGTCAAGGGGAAAAGCGTCAGGACCCTTAGCCTTTAGCCCTTCGCCCTTGGCCGATTTTGATTCTCCTGGCGCCTTGGCGGCAGATTAGGCTTTACGCAAGTATTTGGCAATTTGACCAATAAGGAAGCTGCTTATGGACTGGAAAAGCGAATGGAAACCGCTCGCCTGGATCATCGTCGTCTTTGCCGGCTGCTTCTTCCTGCCGGTGGAGGCGCCGCGGGTGCAGGGGGCGATCATGGAGTCGCTGCACCTGGTGAAGTGGTATGCCCGCGAACATGTGCTGCTCTGCCTGGTGCCGGCCTTCTTCATCGCCGGGGCGGTGGCGGTGTTCGTCAGCCGGCAGGCGGTGATGAAATACCTCGGCCCGAAGGCGAACAAGATGCTGGCCTACGGCGTCGCCGCGGTCTCGGGGACCATCCTCGCGGTCTGTTCCTGCACCATCCTGCCGCTGTTCGCCGGCATCTACCGGATGGGTGCGGGGCTGGGACCGGCCTGCGCCTTCCTCTACTCGGGACCGGCGATCAACATCCTCGCCATCATCCTCACCGCCCGCATTCTCGGTCCGGAGATGGGCATCGCCCGCGCCGTCGGGGCAATCCTCTTTGCCGTGGTCATCGGCCTCGCCATGCACTTCTTCTTCCGCCACGAAGAGGCGGAAAAAGCCGCCGCGGCGCCGATGATAGGTGAAGAGGACGGGAGTCGGCCGCTGTGGCAGACCAGCCTCTATTTCGCCAGCATGGTCGGCATCCTGGTCTTCGCCAACTGGGGGAAAACGAATGATCCAACCGGCCTCTGGCATGCCATCTACGCCGCCAAGTGGTGGATCACCAGCGGCTTCTCCGTTGCCCTGGCCGTCATGCTGGCGACCTGGTTCAAGCTCGGCTTCACCCGCATCCTCATCGCCGGCCTGCCGGCAGCGCTGATGGCGATCCTTCAGCCGCAGCATCCTGCCCTCGCCTTCACCTTCGGCGTCATCGGCCTGTCGGTGCTGAGCAACCTGAAAGCCACCCGGGACGGCGAAATGGGCCAGTGGTTCGAGGAAAGCTGGGATTTCACCAAGAAGATCCTGCCGCTGCTGCTGATCGGCGTGCTGATCGCCGGGGTGCTGCTCGGTCGCCCGGGGCACGAGGGCCTGATCCCGTCGACCTGGGTCGCCTCGCTGGTCGGCGGCAACTCGGTCTTTGCCAACCTCTTTGCCTCGGTGTTCGGCGCCTTCATGTACTTCGCCACCCTCACCGAAGTGCCGATCCTGCAGGGGCTGATGGGTGCCGGCATGGGCAAGGGCCCGGCGCTGGCGCTGCTGCTCGCCGGCCCCGCCCTCTCGCTGCCGAACATGCTGGTGATCCGTAGCGTGATGGGAACGAAAAAGACCATTGTCTTCGTCGCGCTGGTGATGGTGATGGCGACCCTCAGCGGACTGATTTACGGGGCGTTATTTTAAAAAACATGATTGCCACCAAGACACCAAGGACACGAAGAAAACCTTATTTTTTTGCCTTTCTTGGTGAACTTGGTGCCTTGGTGGCCTCAAGCCTGAAAAAAGGAGCAACGAAGATGAAAAAAATCCAGATCCTCGGAACCGGTTGTGCCAGGTGCCGGAAACTGGCGGCGAACACCAGGCAGGCGGCCGACAAGCTTGGCCTCGACTACGAGATGGAGAAGGTCACCGACATCAACGACATCATGAAATTTGGTCTCATGTCGTCACCGGGACTTGCAGTCGACGGCGTACTGGTGTTGTCCGGCAAGGTGCCGAGCCCGGCCGAGATCGAAAAGTTATTAGGGTGAATTCCTTGAAATCGACGAAACAAGACGGGTCGCGTCATTCAGGTCGGTTTAGAGCGTCTCTCGCCGCTGGCCGATGTCGCCATCGGCGGGCTGATCATCGGCACCATATTGACGTTGATATACATTCCAATTTTTGCATATAGTGTTGAATGGAAAATTATCGACCGGTAACACCGATGCCCGGCATGGCAGTCATTGCCGCTACCGGCCGAAAGCTCCGGAACCCGTGGAGAATGCGATGAAGAAAATGCCCGTTCTGATATGCCTGTTCCTGCTGCTCACTCCCGGCCTGCTGCCGGCAGCCGATGAAGCCGCCCTTAAAGCCGAGGCCGGCACCCTGGTCAAAACCTATGTCGCCAGGCTCAAGGGCGCGCTGCAGATGTCCATGGCGATGGGCGGTCCGGTGCGGGCGATTGACACCTGCGGCAGACAGGCACCGAAATTCGCCGCCGAGATGGAAGCCGCCAGCGGCTGGAAAATCGGCCGCACCAGCCTGCGCGCCCGCAATCCGCTCAACCACCCCGACGCCTGGGAAAAAGCAGGCATGGAGGAGTTTGAACGGCAGCACCGGGCCGGAATTCCGGTCGGCAAACTGGTCAAAAGCGAGATCGTGCAACAGGGACAACAGCGCCGCTTCCGTTTTCTCAAGGCGATTCCGACCGGCAGGCTCTGCCTGACCTGCCATGGCGACAACATCGCCCCGGAAATCCGCCGGGCACTGCGGCGCAATTATCCGCGGGATCAGGCGACCGGCTTCAAGGTCGGCGACCTGCGCGGCGCCTTCACCCTCAGCAAACCACTGGACTGAAACCTCTGTGGTCACGCCCCCCCCCCCGGCCCCCCCTGGTGATCCGGGGGGGGCCGGAACCTCAGCAAATCGATTCCCGACCATATTCCCCGTTTCCGTATCATTTTTATTCCAGCGTAAAATATGATGAAATACTATATTGACATTCATATATTGCGTTACTATATTTGTGCATATACACAAAACGAGCCCCTCGGGAATCCTGGCGGGGCGGGGAGGTCATCATGAAAATCTGTTTTCCGGTTGTTGAAAACCAGGGTCTTGAAAGCGAAGTCCACGGGCACTTTGGCTCGGCACCGCAGTTTATCGTCGTCGACACCCTGAGTCGCGAAATCCGGGCGCTGAGCAACAGTGATCAGCACCACGCTCACGGCGCCTGTCAACCGCTGAAAGCCCTCGGCGGCCAGGATGTCGACGCCATCGTCGTCGGCGGTATCGGCGCCGGCGCACTGCGGGGCCTGAACCGGGCCGGGCTGACCGTTTACCAGGCCCAGGGGGTGACGATCGCCGACAATATCACCTGTCTCGCCGAAGATGAGTTGCCGGTGCTGACTCCGGATCGGACCTGTGGCGGCCATGGTCATGGCCATGGGCACGGCGGCTGTCACCACTGATCGATGTCTTCAGGGGCACTCCGCCGGGGTGCCCCATCCCACTGGAGCGAACCATGACAGGCACTTTGAGCATGGGCGTCGCGAAACCTGAAGCGCTGATCCCGCGCGATTTTGCAGGTGACTGATGACGCCCCGCCCGAGAAAACCGAGAAAATGCTGCAGCGCCCTGAGGGAGTTCGGCACGGTGATTTTCAAACCGGCCGGAACGCCGCTGGTTGAACTGGAAAAAACCATCCTCTACCCCGATGAAACCGAAGCTGTCCATCTCTGCGACGGTCTCGGACTGACCCAGCAGCAGGCGGGAGAACGGATGGGGATTTCACGCGGTACGGTTCAGCGGCTGGTGGTCAGCGGTCGCAGGAAACTGATCGAAGCCCTGCTGGCCGGCCGGGCGATTCTGCTCACGACGGAAGAACGGGTACCAGTCGCCGTATCCCCCGAAGAAGAACACCCCTGTTGAAACTGATTACTTCCGGGGTGGATCAGAGGGACCACAGACGCGCAGCTTCTCATCTCTGCTGACTTGAAACAGCGAGACAAGCCAAGGAGTTCTTTACATCATGTCCACAGAACCCCGCACCATCCTGATCGTCGGCGGCGTTGCCGCCGGAATGAAAACGGCTTCCCGGCTGCGCCGGCTTGACTCGCAGGCCCGGATCACCGTCATCGAGCGCGGCCGGAATCTTTCCTACGGCGCCTGCGCCCTGCCCTATGTCATCGCCGAGGAGATCGCGGAACTGGATGAAGTTCGCCGCACCCCCAACGGCACCCTGCGCGATGAAACCTTCTTCGCCAGGGTCAAGGGAGTCGAAGTCCTGACCGGCTGTGAAGCGGTCGCCATCGACCGGGAACGGCAGCAGCTCCGCGTCCGGCACCTGGCCGAAGAGCGGGAGGAAGAACGGCACTACGACCAGCTGGTGCTGGCGACCGGCAGCCGGCCGATCATCCCGCCGCTGCCCGGTGTCGATCTGGAGGGCGTGCAACCATTGAAAAGGGTCGAGGACGCTGCCGCCATCCTCGACCGGTTGCAGCCGGGTGCCCGGGCGGTGATCGTCGGCGGCGGGCTGATCGGCCTGGAAATGGCGGAAGCCCTTCGCGCCCGGCAGCTGGAAGTACGGCTGCTGGAAATGCAGCCGCAGGTTCTGTCCGGCATTCTCGATGCCGACCTGGCGGAGCAGGTCCATCGCGCCCTGCGCCGAAACGGCGTCGACCTGCATCTCGGAGAAGCCCTGCAGGCCATCGAAGGGGAAGACGGCCGTGCCGTACGGGTCCGTACCGTGGCCGGCAGCTACCCCGCCGAGCTGGTGATTCTCGCCCTGGGGGTGACGCCGAACGTCGAACTGGCGCGGGAGTCCGGCCTGGAAATCGGCATCAGCGGCGCCATCGCGGTCAACGAACATCTGCAGACCAGTGACCCGGCGATTTACGCCGCCGGCGACTGTGTCGAGAGCCGTCACCTGATCAACGGCCATCCACTTTACCTGCCCCTCGGCTCCACCGCCAACAAGCACGGTCGGGTGGTTGCCGACAGCCTCTGCGCCCGGACAACCTATTTCCCCGGCATCCTCGGCAGCCTGCTGGTCAAGGTTTTCGACCTCAATGTCGGCCGCACCGGCTTCTCGGAACAACAGGCGCGCGAGGCGGGGTTCGACCCGGTCAGTATTCTCGCCCCCTCACCGGACCGGGTTCATTCGATGCCGTCCGCCCGCCCGATCCTGACCCGTCTGACCGTCGATCGCGCCAGCCGTCGCCTGCTGGGTGCGCAGATCGTCGGACCGGGAGAGGTCGCCAAACGGATCGACGTGGTCGCCACCGCCCTCAGTTTCGGTGCCGGCCTCAACCGCTTTGCCCAGCTCGACCTCGGCTACGCGCCTCCCTTTTCCGGCGCCATGGATCCGCTGCACCAGGCGGCCAACGCCCTGCGCAACAAGCTCGACGGCCTGGCCGACAGCCTCAGTTCCCTGCAGCTGCGGCAGCGTCTCGACGCCGGAGAGGAGATCCTGCTACTCGACGTGCGTTCTCCGGATGAATACGCCGACGTACGCATCCCCGGCGCCACCCTGCTGCCTCTCGGCCGGTTGCGCTCCGAAACGGCGGAGCTGCCGAACGACAGGCTGATCGTTCCCTTCTGCAAAATCAGCCTGCGCGGCTACGAAGCAACCCGCATCCTGCTGGCGGCCGGATTCGAGAAGGTCGCCTACCTCGAAGGCGGGATCCTCGGCTGGCCGTTTGAACTGGAGCGGGGTCAGGGGTAGAGAAATACCGTAGTCTGAAACCGGGGGGGACATTTCCTCCGATCCCGAATCAACGTCGAGCAAAAAAAATCCCCGTCGACACCACTGACGGTGCCGACGGGGATTTTCATTCAGCAGATAGAGTCCGCCCGCTACTTGCTACTTGCCTTTTTCCATCATGTACTCGACCGCCGCCTTGACCTCGGCGTCACTCAGTTCGGAATGGCCGCCTTTAGCCGGCATGGCGCCCTTGCCTTTGATGGCAACCCCGGTCAAGTCATCCACGCCCCTGGCATTACGCTCTTTCCAGGCCGCCTTATTGCCCAGCTGGGGAGCGCCGGCAATGCCGGTATTGTGACAGACACTGCAGGCCTTCTGGTATATTGCCTCCCCGTTCGGCGCGGCAAAACCGGCAACCGGAAGCATCAGGGTCATCGCGGCAACAAGCAACAGAATCAGTTTTTTCATCGTAGCAGCTCCTTGGTTATGTCCTGAATCAGACATCTGGCTTCAACTGTTCACAAGGATACTGCAGAAGTTCTGCTTGGCAAGCCTGATCACTGGGGACGAGAGAAGACAGATGTGTAAAACCTTGCCTTAAAACAGCAGCTCAATTCTTCTCCGTCTCAACCAAAACCTCTTCAATTTCAACTTCGCCAGCATCATTCAAACCTTTTTTAAAGTTACTGATACCTTTACCGAGCGCGCCCCCCACCTGCGGCAGTTTGCCGGCACCGAAAATAACCAGCACGATGGCCATGATGATCATCAACTCCGTGGTTCCCATTCCAAACATTCTTTACTCCCGGAAAAGGGCGGTGGAGCCAATGCCCCACCGCCCGGGTTATCGGTTTTCTCAAACGGGAACGACCTTGACCCTGGTACCGAAGAAAGCTGAGGAAGCGCCAATCGGGTCGGTCAGACACATATCACCAAGCGCCGGGTCAATGCGCATCGCCGCGTTGGGACAAAGTCCCTTGCCGCGCCGCTGGTCGCCCTTGACCACCTTGCCGTCGACCTTGACGTCGTTGGCTCCATAAGCCCAGTGACCACAGGACCAGGAAACCGCCACCACGCCGGGACGAACACCTTCGATCACCTTGACCTTGCCGCCGACCGGGCGATCAAGGCCATGACCGATGTTCCACATCCCGTCCGGATTACTGGCTGAGAGAATCTTGGCCTCGCTGCCATCCTTGAGGCCCAGCTTCCTGGCGTCTCGCGAATTCAGCAGGATATAATTCTCGGCCAGTTCACGGCCCTGCGCCCAGTAATTGCCGATGGTCCGGGACTGGCCGCCGACGATGTCCTTGTAGGTAATCAGGGTCATATCGTAGCCGGCATCCTTGACCTCCCGGCCGTGGAAATCGAGTACCGGCTCAGAAATCGGCAGGCCGTTGAAGCGTTTGCCGGTGCCGGGGTGCCTGGCGAGGGCGACTTTTTCGCTGTAGATGTTGAACTGGTTCTTGAACTGGTGGTGCACCTTGTCGCCCTTGTAGGCGTGTTCGGCATCCTCAAAACGGCCACCGCGATTGAGTACGGTGATGGTGCGCAGAAACATGTCGTCGCCGAGGAACTTGCGCCAGCGCTTGGGATCGTAGGCATAGCCGTGCAGGTGCTTGCGCGCCTTGCTGAAGATCGCCTGCTCCTCGCGACCGGCAGCCGGCACCTCGGTCCCCGGCTTGTCCCCCTTGGCGAGGTTGGCCGCCATGCGGACAAACCAGTCGTCGGCACGCTCCAGCGGCTGTCCCTTGCCGAAACCGTCCCTGCCGTGGTTGGGCAGGCCCAGCTTCTCGGCAATCGCCAACAGCAGCGTCTCCATTCCCAGCGGCTGCTTGACACCGAAGACTTCAACCTCCTCGGTCATCGCCTGCACCATCGGCTGGCGCACCTTGGAAACCGCCGTCAACAGGTCGGGAGTCGCGTGCGGGGTGCCCCAACGCTCCCAGATGGCGGTGTCGGGGAAGATGTAATCGGCATACATGGAGGTTTCGCCGATGACGATGTCCGATGCGAACAACAGTGGAATCTTATTGAGATCCTGCAGGATCTCGATGTTCTTGTTGGCACCGGGGGTGGTCAGCGCCGGGCTGCCCTTGTGAATCATCAGGGCATCGATGGTGTAGGGATAGCCCATCGCCGCAGACGGGATGATCTCCTGGTAGACGTTGCCGGAAAAGGGGTACCAGCAGCGCTTGGCTGGATAACCGGAGAAGAGGGTCGAGTCCTCGTACTTGTGCTTCTCGCGGGTCAGGGTGACGCCGAAGGACTTCATCTTGTCGGCATACAGTTTCTTGATGTTGTACGGCCCGTTCTTGCTGCCGTCCTCGTGCCAGTGACCGCCGCCGGCCTGCAGGCCGCCCTTCCAGTCGGCGTTGCCGATCAGCACGTTGAGAGCGATCACCGCGCGGGCGTTGTAGAAGCCGTTGGTGTGCTGCACCGGACCGCGGTAGAGTTCGGCCACCGCCTGCTTGCCGTAGGAGGTGAAATCCTTCGCGGCGCGGGCGATATCGGCCTCGGCGATGCCGCACACAACACCCCACTGGGCGACGCTCTTGCTGCGGGCCATTTCGGTCAGCAGGGTGAAGGCGCTCTTGACCCTGATCCCCTTGACCTTGCCGTCGAACTCCAGGTCGCCGTAAATCGCCTTGCCCTTGTGGACATCGACCGCAACCGGCTTGCCGCCGACCATGGCGACAAACTCTTCTTTGCTGCCGAGTCCGACATCACTGGCCCGCAGCAGGGCGCCCGGGCCATCCTTCTCAATCTTCACCAGATGGCTGGCGTTGCTCCAGGTGGTCTCCTTGACCGCGTTGGCGGCCGCCTTGTTGGCACAGGAGAGGTACTGCTTGTCATAACGCTTGTTGTCGATAATCCAGCGGATCATGCCGTAGGCCAGGGCGGCATCAGTGCCTGGCTTGAGCGGCAACCACTGCTCGGCTTTGGCCGCGGTCTTGGAGAAACGCGGGTCGGCGACGGCGATTTTCAGTGTGCCGTCGGCGATCCCCTGGGTAACCTTGCGCGCCAGGTTGGTGGGACCGAAGTTGGCCTCGAAGGCGCCGGTACCAAAGTAGAGGATGTACTTCGAGTTATAGATGTCGGGCTTCATGTGGTGCTTGCCCTTGCCCCATTTGCCCTTGTCCCACTTGCGGGTGAATTCATTGTAGCCGATGTGGTGGGACTGCTCGCAGATGCTGGTGTGCTCGTACCAGTTGACCGAACCGAAGCTGTCCTTCTGCCAGCGTTTGGAGAATTCCTTGCGGCCGTGCTCGATACGGCCGTTCTGGATCACGAACCTGTTGTTCTTCGGTCCCAGGTCAGGATGGTCGGGATCAATCAGGGTGTCGAGATACCGGGCGTACTTCTTCTTGAAGGCGGCGACCGTCATCTTCTGCTTGCCGACCGCGGCGGCATCCTTGGCCATCGCCTTGGCAACCTTGCTGTCGCGCAGGGCATAGATGTCCTTCAGACCCTTGACGACACGGTTCTCTTCGCCCGGTACATGCTTGAACAGCTTGCCGCCGTTGACGATCTCGCTGACCGCCTGGTCAAAGGAGACCACCTGCCACTTGTTCTCGCCACGCTTGCCGTAACGCTTGAGGACCTTGACGATGCGGTAGGGGTCATACAGTGACTGGATACCGGCCTGCCCCTTGGGGCAGAGATGGCCGTCAACCTTGGCCGCCTCTTTCGGACCGGTCAGGTAGGGCAGATGCGGGCTCATGGTCATGGCGCTGTAGGGATTGCCGTCAATCTTGACCAGCACGCCGTTAAGAATCTTGCCTTTGATATTGCAGGCGGTGTGACACTGCAGGCAGGCACCGTAGATGATGTGCTCGGCCTTGCCGAGGTCATACATCTCCGCGGCGCTGAGTGTGCCGGCCTCGGCCTTGCGCACCATGCCGAGAGCCCATTCCATCTGTGAGGCAAACAGCAAGGAACCACCGAGAAAAGCGCTGCACTTGAGGAAACCGCGGCGGGACACCCCTTTTTCGTCCTGGATTTCCGCTTGAGCGGCAATGTCTTTGATCTTGTCCTTTTTCATTGTCGCCCTCCTTATTCGTGGCATTTGGCGCAACTGTAAGCATCAGCGCCCAGGTACTTGGTGGTCGGTTTGGTGCCGAGATCGGCCTGGAAGATATAAATTCCCTTCTCCCTGGCCATCTTCGCCACCAGCGACTTCGGGTCGTTCAGGTCGCCGAAATAATTGGCTTCCCCGATACAGGTCGACACGCAGGCCGGCAGCATCCCGGCCTCGACCCGGTGCAGGCAGTAATGACACTTGCGATTCTTGCCGATCTTGCCCTTGCGCCCGGACTTGTCACCATACTCGAAGGTCGCGGCATCCTCGTAAGCCTCGCGTTTAGGAGTCCCGTCAGTATAGTAGTCGCCCTTGTCAACCGACATCACGCCGTAGGGACAGGCCGCGGCGACCTTGGGATCGCCGGTGTTCCTGGCGTAGTCGATGCGCACCACGCCGTCCTTGCCCTGGGTCACCGAGCCGTCCTTACAGGCCTTGACGCAGGGAGCATTGGCGCACTGCATGCACTGGTTGGGCATGAAGAAGTGCTGGACATTTGGGTACTCACCGTCCTCGGCATCCTTGACAAACCGGTAGGCGACCCCTTCGGGAGTCTTGTTTTCGGATTTGCAGGCGACGGTGCAGGCGTGACAGCCGACACACTTGCGAATGTCGATGATCATAGCCCAGTGCCGTTGCTCGGGCGGTTTGGCCAGGGCACGCTGGATATCGGCGCGCATCTGCTCCAATACGGACTGCTCACTCATGGATGACCTCCTGGATGAGGATGTTGAGGTTGGGCCGGTTGGCCTGTACGTAAATCCCGCCGGTCATGAACCGACTGAGTTAAAGAAATCCAAACAAGAGCAAGAAATAGCAGGCAGTGTGCCAACGACAACAAGCCGCAACGAACGGCTTTCCGAGCAAAAAAAAACCCACGATTGTTACCTTTCGGTAGCACCCGCGGGACCCTGTCGCAGTTTTTCCTGAAATATCAGTCTATTGACTGTCTTTCATCATATGTTACCGGTTGGTAACGCCTGTCCATTCTCGTAGTTTTTCCCAGAGATTTTTCCGCGAGATCCCGAGCCGCCGGGCGGCGGCAGTACGATTTCCCCCCTCTTCCTCCAGCACCCGCCGGATAAAGCGCTCCTCGAACTGCTGGATCGCCTGCCTCAGCGTCTGGTCGGTGCGGAATCCCTGCACCAGCTCACTGCCGGCGCCGCGGTCGGATCCGCAGATTTCGGCCGGAAGTTGCGCCGGACGGATCGTCTCGCCTGGACAGAGGACCTGCAACCGTTCGAGAAGATTGCGCAATTCCCGGACATTGCCGGGAAAACGGTAGCGCTCCAGCAATTGCAGGGCGGCCGGGTCAAAACTGATCGGCGGCTGCCGATACTGGCCGGCAATCTGGCCGACAATCTGCCCGATCAACGGTACCAGGTCTTCGGGACGCTCACGCAGAGACGGCACTTTGAGCGGCACGACATTGAGCCGGTAGTAGAAATCCTCGCGCATCCGCCCCTCGGCAAGAAGCTGTTCCAGGTTCTGGTGTGTGGCGGCGATAAGACGGAAATCGACATCAATCTCCTTTTCGCTGCCGAGACGACGCAGCTGTTTTTCCTGCAGCACCCGCAACAGCTTGACCTGCATCGCCAGAGGGATTTCGCCGATCTCATCAAGAAACAGGGTTCCTCCCTCTGCCTGCTCAAGCAGCCCGATATGGGCCTTCTGGGCACCGGTGAATGCGCCTTTTTCATAGCCGAACAATTCACCTTCAAGCAGAGTCTCCGGAATCGCCGCGCAATTGACCCGCACCAGGGGCTTTCCGGAACGTTGGCTGTGGCGGTGCAGATATTCCGCCAGGCGTTCCTTGCCGACCCCGCTCTCCCCAAGCAGCAGCACCGTGGCATCGGTCGGCGCCGCAGCCCGGCAGGCGCCGAGCAGTTTCTGGAACAGCGGAGAAGCGCTGGCCAACTGGACCGGTCCCTCTTCCCGCAGGGCGAGGTTCTCGGCCTTCAACTGCTGCAGGTGGAATGCCCGCTCCATCTTCATCAGCAGCAGTTCGGTACGAAACGGCTTGGCCAGGTAATCGTGGGCGCCCTCGCGCATGGCGGCGACCGCATCCTCCACTGTGGCCTGCCCGGTCATCAGCAGCACGCAACAGTCGGGCTGCCGCTGCCGCAATTCGCGCAGCAGCTCCAGCCCCGACAAGTCGGGCAGGCGGATGTCGATCAGGGCCACCGGGAAAACCTGCCGGCAGAGCAGATCAAGAGCCTGTTGACCGGTCTCGGCGGCCGTCACCCGGTATTCGGCGTCGCTCAGATTCTCCGCCAGCAGCAGGCGGTGGGTTGGATCATCTTCGACCAGCAGCAGGTTCCTGTTCACGCTCAGCTCTCTTCCGGGATCGGGGCACCATCGGGCAGTTCTTCAATCAACGGGATTCTGACCAGGAAAGTGGCGCCGGAGATCTCGTTGTCCAGCAGTTCCAGACTGCCGTGGTGCCGTTCAACGATACTGCGGCAGATCGCCAGCCCGATGCCGGTGCCCTTGCCGGGTTCCTTGGTGGTGTAAAAGAGTTCGAAAATTTTCTGCTTCGCGCCCGGCGGCAATCCGGGACCGTTATCCTTGATCTGGATGCAGTAGTCATTGTCGGCGTCGTAGACCAGCATTTCAACCCGTCCGCCGTCCGTCGGGGCGGCCTCCTGCACTGCATCCGCGGCGTTGAGAGACAGGTTGAGTACCACCTGGTAGAGTTTGTCGCGATCAATCCAGAGGGATTGCCGCCGACAGAGATTACGGCTCTGGTAGTCAATCCCCAGGGGCCGCAGCACCATGCGGACAAAGCCATCGATTTCGCCGAAGAAAGCCTCGCTGTCAACTTCCTCGCGTTCCAGCCGCCCGGCCCTGGCCAGGTCCAGCAACTGGCGAACAATCCCGCCGATGCGATCGACTTCTTTCTGCACCAGCTCGATGTAGGGCAGGGTCTCGTCACTGCTGCGCCGGCGGATGCGGAACAGCGCCCCCTCGATACCGGCCAGGGGATTGTTGATCTCGTGCGCCACCCCGGAAACCAGCTTGCCGACCGTCGCCAGCCGCTCATTGTCGAGCAGCCGCTCCAGGGTCCGGTTACGCTCCTCCTCAGCCTGATTGAGCCGCCCAAGCAGGCGGGCGAAGCTCTGCTGCAACTGGCCGATTTCGTCACGACGCCCGGCCTGGGGCGTAAACTCATGGGTCAGGTCGGGGACCTTTTCCATGTCTCCGGCCAGGGCAATCAGCGGCCGGCTGAGACGGTTGCCGATCAGGGTAAAGGCTGCCATAGCGCCGAATGCGAACAGCAGGGTGAAACTGAAAATCCGTCCCTGCAGCAGGCGCAGTTCCTGTTGCAACGGCTGCAGGGAAACTCCGAGCCGCAGGCACCCCCAACGCTTGCCGGAAATCGCCAGCGGCATGCCAAAATCGAGCAGCGGCCCCTTGCTGTTTTTACCCTGCCGAATAACCAGACCGTCCGCGGCCAGAACCGTAAGGGTGATCTCATCCTGGTAGATCTTGCCGTACTCGGAAAGAACATTATGCGCCAGAACCTTGCCGTGCTGATCCGTCACCAGAGCGTAAAGAGGATGGAGTCGCGGGTTGGCCATGATGTCGGCCACAAAGTTATCGAGCAACCCGCCCTCTTCAATAATCCCCAGTTCCTCGTAGAGCAGGGCATTGATGATCGGGATCGACATCGAGGAAACCAGCATTTCCCCCTCACGTTCAATTCGATCCCAGAGCAGGGCCTGCTCACGCTGCCAGGTCCAGAACCCCCAGACTCCGGAAAAAACCAGGGTCAACAACAGGGCGATCAGCATGAAGCGGGTACGCAGGCTGACAAATCGAAACGGATTCAATGGCATCGCCGACCGCAACCTCCCGGGACATCTTCCATCATCTTGAATATCGGCGCGTAATCCTCGGCGCTGGCAGCAACGAAGCCATTGCGGAACTCGGGGTCCCAATCATGCATCCTCTTGATCATCTTCGGATCACCGGGGTCGATCGCCAGCAGGACCTTGCGTACAGCCGCAATCAGAGCCGGTTCAGCATCCGGTCGGGCGACAATCGGCACCGACGGAATCGGCTCCGATTCGGCGATCAGTTTCAAACCATGAGGCTGGTAACGATAGGCGACCACATCCTTGACCGCGCCGGCAGCGACCTTCCCCTTAAGTACCGCCTTGGCGACCGCAGTATGGGTTTCAAGGTTTTCAAAGCGGCCGAAGTCAAACAAGGTGACGCCGTGGCGGTAGAGAAACAACCGGGGGATGAGATTCCCAGAAGTCGAATGGAGATTGCCGAATGCGAAACTCCTGCCTTTCAGGTCGGTCAGCGAGTTCACCCCGGAATCTTTGCGGGTGATGATGATGCTGCGGTACTCAGCCCGCCCGAGCTTGTTCAGGGGCCGAACAATCGGGAGTGCGCCGAACCCCTGGTTGGCCTCGAAGAAGGTCACATCGCCGAGCGAGGCGAGTTGGACCGTCCCGCTTTTCAACAGTTGGACCGCTTCTTCGTAGTCGCGGGCCAGTTTCAATTCGAAATGATAGGGAGTCTGTTCACTGAGGTAGTCCATGATCGGCTGATAGTTCCGATACATGACCATCGGGTTGTAACGCGGAATCACCCCGAAATACACCTGCGGCTTATTATCCATCCCCCTTTCAAGGGCGAAACAGGGTACTGGCAACAGACATAACAGCAAACAGACACCCAGAATGATGCGCATCAATCGAACCCTTTCGGTAACCCCCATCTGAAGAAATACCCGCCGAATTGCCCCTCTCGAATACCTAGCAATAACCGGGCCGTAGACACACGTCCCTTCCCGGCAATATAGAAAAACACCACTCTCCAGCATCCCGGGAGTAATCATGGAAACCGATACCATTTGCTCCCAACAGGCTCTACGCACGAAATGAACCCAGGCAACCAGTAGCAGATAATCTCGGGCCTATATTTTGCAAAACAAATTTTACACCTTGACGCGTGAAAATCTTTCCGGTTATGGTTTCCTCTATATATGGTTTTTAGAATATTTCAGCAAGGAGATCTTTGATGAGAAGAATATTGCTCGTTCTCGCCCTGCTGCTCATCCCCGCAGGAGGATTTGCCGCCCCCAAGGTTCCGCAGGAGATCCTGAAGTTTCTCCACAGCAACCCGACAACCCATAAAATAAGTGCCGTAAGTTTCCTCAAACGTCTGGGATCGGAAGAGAAAATCACCCTGATTGATGTTCGTACACCGCAGGAGTTCGCCGTTATGCATATCAACGGCGCCATCAACATCCCCTACGACCAACTGGCCGAGCACCTTGACCAGATTCCCCATGACGGGCTTGTGGTCGCCTACTGCCACAGCGGTCGTCGCGCCGAAGGAGCGACGACGGTGCTGCATATCCTCGGCTACGACAATGTCGTCAACCTTGGCGGCGGCCTCAAGGCCCTGACCCCGGCCATCACCGCCAAATCGGCCCCGGCACTTGACTTCAAAAAAAACCAGACACCGGTCGACACCTCGCCCGCCGACGACACAGACGACGATGAAGAGGACATGGGCTGTTGACAGCCGCTCTCAGATTTCTTCTGCTGCAGAGTCCAGCGGACAACCGAAATACTTCTTCCGCAGCCGGAACGCCACGTTCACCAGCCCAATCAGCGCCGGCACCTCGACCAGCGGGCCGATGACCGCGGTGAAGGCGACCCCTGAATCGAGGCCGAAGACCGCCACCGCCACGGCGATCGCCAGTTCGAAGTTGTTGCCGGAGGCGGTGAAGGCCACCGTCGCCGTCCTGCTGTAGTCCGCCCCGCTTTTGATGCCCATCCAGAAACTGACCAGGAACATCACCACGAAGTAGATCAGCAGCGGGATGGCGATCCGCACCACATCGAGGGGGATGGAGACGATCAGTTCCCCTTTCAGGCTGAACATCACCAGGATGGTGAACAGCAGCGCCACCAGGGTGATGGGACTGATTTTCGGAATGAACGTCCGCTCGTACCAGTCACGCCCCTTCGACTTGACCAGCACCAGCCGGGTCAGCATCCCGGCAACGAAGGGGATGCCGAGATAGATGGCGACACTCTCGGCGATCTGGCCGATGGAAATTTCGACCACCGCGCCCTGCAGGCCGAACAACGGCGGCAGGACGGTCACGAAGAACCAGGCATAGACCGAGTAGAAGAGAACCTGAAAAACCGAGTTGAAGGCCACCAGGCCGGCACAGTACTCGGTGTTGCCCTTCGCCAGTTCGTTCCAGACGATGACCATGGCGATGCAGCGCGCCAGGCCGATCATGATCAACCCGACCATGTACTCCGGATAGTTGTGCAGGAAGACGATGGCGAGGATGAACATCAGGATCGGACCGATCACCCAGTTCTGGATCAGCGAGATGCCGAGAATCCGCTTGTTGGCGAACACCTCGCCCAGTTCCTCGTAGCGCACCTTGGCCAGCGGCGGGTACATCATCAGGATCAGACCGATGGCGATGGGGATGTTGGTGGTACCGACGCTGAAGGCGTTGACCAGGCCCTTGACACCGGGAAACAGCCAGCCGGTACCGACACCGACGAACATGGCGAGGAAAATCCACAGGGTCAGGTAGCGGTCGAGGAAACTGAGTTTTTTGGTGAGTCCGTGCTGCATGATAGAACCCCTTTCAAAGGCGGCTAAAGGCAAAGGGCTAAAGGCTAAGGGGAAAATTCCGTGGTCAAAACCTTTCGCCCTTAACCCTTGGCCTTTCGCCTTTCACCCTTAGCCGATTTTGCTTGTAAAAAATTCCCCCAGCCGCTGACGAATCTCGTCCCGCACCCGCCGGTAGACATTCAGTACCTCCTCCTCGCTGCCGGTCGCCTTCGGCGGATCGTCGAAGCCGATGTGGATCCGTTTGGTACTGCCGAAAAAGAGCGGACACTTCTCGTCGGCGTCGCCGCAGAGGGTAATGACGTAATCGAAAGGCTCACCCTGGAAGCGGCTGAGGTGATCGGAGCTGTTGCCGGAGATGTCGATGCCGACCTCGGCCATCACCCGTACCGCTTTCGGGTTGAGGCCGTGCGGCTCGGTGCCGGCGGAGAAGGCTTCGATCCGGCCGGCGAAGTCGTGGTTGATGAGGCCGTCGGCCATCTGGCTGCGGCAGGAATTGCCGGTGCAGAGAAAGAGGACGCGTGTTTTTGCCATCGGGGAAAACCTTTCAAAAATCTTGGGCCGCCAAGACGCCAAGAAAACCTTTTTTAACGGAGAGCCACAGAGAGGGAGAGGACGCAGAGAAAACCAAAAACAGTTTTTAGTTTTAAACCTAAAATGATTCTCTCTCTGGCTCTGCCCCTCCCCACCTCTCCGTTAAATGAGTTTTTGACCTTCTTGGCGCCCTTGGCGTCTTGAGTGAGCAACGCTAACGGGCGGCGTCATAAACATTCTGCTTCGCTTTTCTTTGCCAGGTAGGTTCGCAGCGCCCCCTGGTCGGCAACCGCTCGCTCACAACCGGTCATCCGTTCCAGCAGCGGGGTGAGGATCGCAGCCGCCGCCGCGTCATCGGCCAGCCGGTAGAACATCCAGCTGCCCCGCCGCTGGTCGATCACCCAACCGCCGCGGCGGAGGATGGCGAGATGCCGCGAGACAGTCGACTGCGGCAGGTTGAGGACGGCGAACAGGTCGCAGACACAGAGCTCGGCATCCCGCAGCAGGTTGAGAATCCGCAGCCGGGTTTCGTCGCCGAGAGCCTTGATTTCGTCAGTGAGTTTTTTCATAGGAACGATGATATCCGGATATCCGAATTTCTTGCAACAACTTTTCCTGCCCTGGAGTACTTTTCTCTTGCCGCACGATTAAATATCCCTTACACTTTTCCTCGTTATGCAGAATACGCACAACGAAAATATCGACTTTCCCGACCTCACCGGGGTCTTGCTGGCCGGCGGCAGAAGCCTGCGCATGGGGTGCGACAAGGCGCGGCTGCAAATCGACGGACAACCCCTCTACCGGCGCGCCCTCGACCTGCTGCGCCATTTCTGCGTCCGGGTGCTGATCGCCGGCGACCGACCCGACCTGGAAGCCCCCGACCTGCCCTCGGTCCCCGACCTCTACCCGGGCAGCGCCCTGGGCGGGCTGTATACCGGGCTGCGGGCGGCGGAAACTGACTGGATCCTGGTCGCGCCCTGCGACATGCCCCGCCCCGACCCGGCCATTGTCGAACGGATGCTGGCACTGCGGCAGGGGCGGGATGCCGTCGTCCCGCGCACTCCCGAAGGCTACGAACCGGTGTTCGCCCTCTATCACCGAAACTGCCTCGGGCAGATGGAAGAGATGCTGCGCCGGGACCAGTACCGCATCTACGATTTCTACCAGCGGATCAACATCCGCTATCTCGATCCGCCGGAGCTGCCGGCGGGCTGGCAACGTTCGCTGGTCAATCTCAACACTCCCGAACAACTGGCCCGGTTCAAGGACCTTCAGGAAGGAGAAACAGCCATGACCCCACCGGTCGTCTCCGTGGTCGCCAAAAGCGGTACCGGCAAGACCACCCTGCTGGAGAAACTGATTGCCGAACTGAAACAACGCGGACATCGGGTGGCCGCCATCAAGCACGACGCCCACAGCTTCAGTATCGATCACGAGGGCAAGGACTCCTGGCGCCTGACCCGGGCCGGAGCTGACACCATGCTGATCACCTCGCCACAGCAGGTCGCCATGGTGAAACAGAATCCCGCCGGAGAGGAACCTTCCCTCGACGAGACCATCGCCGACTACTGCGACGATGTCGACATCATCCTCACCGAAGGATTCAAACGCAGCAGCATGCCGAAGATCGAAGTCCACCGCCGGGAGCGCAGCGAACAGTTGCTGTGCCGGGGTGAGGAACACGATCCGACCCTGATCGCGGTCGCCAGCGATGTCCGGCTTGAGCTGGATGTGCCTTGTTTCGACCTCAATGACGTGCCGGCAATCGCCGATTTCATCGAGGAGCGGTATTTGCGATAAATCCCGGTTCTGGGCCGCCAAGACACCAGGGACACCAAGAAAACCTTTTTTAACGGAGAGTCGCAGAGAAGGAGAGGACGCAGGGAAAATCAAAAACAGTGATTGGTTTTAAACCCAAAAGATTTCTCTCCGTCTCTGCTCCTCCCCGCCTCTCCGTTAAATGTGATCTTGGCCTTCCTGGTGCTCCTGGCGTCTTGGTGGCGAAAGGCTTGATTTCAATGAAAACCATCCGCGTGCGCAGCAAAGTCTGGCTGGAAGTCGACGGTGAACCCCTGCTGGGCGACGGCCGGGAGCGGCTGCTGCTGGCCATCCAGCGAACCGGGTCGCTCAACGCGGCCGCCGCCGAACTCGGCATTCCCTATCGCAAGGTCTGGTCACAGTTGCGACAGATGGAGGAGCATGCCCCCTTTCCCCTGGTGAGACGGGTCAAGGGCGGCAAAGGTGGAGGATCAACGTCCCTCACCGAGCAGACGGTTGCCCTGCTGGCGCGCTATGCCCGGCTCAAACAGGGGCTGGAGGCGATGGTCGACGAGAAATTCCGCGAGGGGGCACAGGATGATCTTTAGCCGCTTCCGGACCCTCGGGATCCTGGGGTGCCTTGCCCTGCTGCTGATCCCGGTGATCGCTCCGGCAGACGAAATCACCGTGTTTGCCGGCTCCGCCTCCCAACCCCCGCTGGAAGAACTGGCCGCGGCCTGGCGGCAGCAGACCGGCAACCGGGTCATTCTCCATTTCGGCGGTTCGGGAACCATGCTCAACCAGATCCGCCTGACCGGGGCGGGTGACCTCTACATCCCCGGTTCACCCGATTTCCTCAGCAAGGCACAGCGCTTTCGGCTGCTCGACCCCGGTGCGAAAATTCTCGCCTACCTGCTGCCGGCGATCATCGTCCCCAAGGGAAACCCGGCGAAGATCAGCGGCCTGAACGACCTGGCGCGGCCCGGCCTGCGGGTCGGCATGGCCGACCCGGAAGGGGTCTGCGTCGGGCTCTACGGGGTTGAACTGCTGGCCTTCAATCACCTGCTGGAAAAAGTCCGCCCCAACCTGGTCGGCATGGTGGAGAGCTGCGCCAAGGCCGCCGCCATGATTCCGCTGGGACAGGTCGATGCCGTCCTCGGCTGGCGGGAATTCGGCAGCTGGAACCCGGCAGCAAGCGAGGTCATCCTGCTGCAACCGGAGCAGATCCCGCGCATCGCCTACATCCCGGCGGCGGTGATCCGCACCAGCACCCGCAAACAGGCCGCCGGAGATTTCCTGCAGTTCCTGACCGGCCCTGAAGGCGCCGCGGTCTTTGCGCGTTGGGGATACATCACCGCTGAAGCCGACATCCGCCTCCTGGCACCGCGGGCAAAACTGGGCGGCGAGTACCTGCTGCCCGGAGACTGGCAGTGACCCCCCATCACAACAGAATCTTCCTGGCGGCCCTGATCCTGCCGATGGGCCTGCTGGCCGGTTATTTCCTGCTGCTGCTGGGAGGACAGGCGCCCTACCTGAGCTGGGCGGCGCTGCGCGCGGAATTGAGTTCGCCGTCCCTGCTGGATGCCATCCGCCTCAGCCTGGTCAGCGCCACCATCGCCACCCTGGCGGCCCTGGCGTTTGCCGTACCGGTCGGCTACGCCCTGGCCCGGCTGAGCTTTCCCGGCAAGCGCCTGCTCGACACCCTGCTCGACCTGCCGGTGGTACTGACCCCGGTCGCTCTCGGCACCCTGATCCTGATGGCGCTGAACACCCCGCCCGGTCGTTTCCTGCACAGCCTGGGGCTGACCCTGCCGTTCACCGTCGCCGGGGTGATCGCCGCCCAGTTCACCGTCGTGGTGGCGATGGCGGTGCGCATGCTCAAGGCAAGCTTTGAGGAGATTTCACCCCGTTATGAACAGGTCGCGCGACTGCTCGGCTGCAGTGCCGGCGGCAGCTTCCTGCGCGTCACCCTGCCGCTGGCGCGACGCGGCATCCTCGCCGCTTTCATCCTCTGCTGGGCCCGGGCGATCGGCGAATTCGGCGCCACGGTGATGGTCGCCGGCACCGCCAGGGGGCAGACCGCCACCCTGCCGAGCAGCATCTACCTGGCCATGTCGGCAGCCGACCTGTCGCGCGCGGTGGTGCTGATCCTGATCCTGATCCTGATCAGCTTCGCCGTGCTCTTCCTGGTTCGGCTGGTCGGAGGGCGACGGCCATGATCCGCGCCGAACAACTGCAAATCGCGTGCGGTGATTTCCGCCTGGGACCGGTTGATCTCAGCATCCCGGCCGGCAGTTACCTGACCCTGCTGGGCCCATCCGGCGCCGGCAAGACCATCCTCCTTGAAGCCCTGATGGGATTGTTGAAACCTGTTGCCGGCAGGGTACTGCTCAATGGCAGGGAAATGGCGGCGCAACCGCCGGAGCGGCGCAATATCGCCTACCTGCCGCAGGACCTGGCCCTCTTTCCCCACCTTTCGGTGCAGGACAACATCCTCTTCGGCAGCCGGGTGCGCCGTCTCGATCCGGCCGCCAGCCGGGACCGGCTGGCGGAACTGGTCGCCATGCTCGACCTGGAAGGCCCCCTCACGCGCCGGGACATCTCCACCCTGTCCGGCGGCGAAAAACAGCGCGTGGCCCTGGCGCGGGCCCTGCTGCCGAATCCGCAGCTGCTGTTTCTCGACGAACCCCATTCGGCCCTCGACGCCAGCATCACCCGCCAGCTGCAGATCAAGCTGCGACAGATCAATCGTGAACTCGGGGTCACCATCCTGCATGTCACCCACGACCAGGAGGAAGCCTTCATGCTCGGGGGACAGATCGCCGTGCTGATCGACGGCAGACTGCAGCAGCTCGGTAGCAGCGACGACATCTACTACGGACCCGCCAACCTGAGTGTCGCCCGCTTCCTGCGCCATCAGAATATCTTTTCCCTGACCGTCGCCGAACGACTCCCGGACGGCCGGATGCGATTGCGCGGAGAACTGGATCTGGTCTGCGCATCGGAACGGGAGCTGCCGGTCGGCACCCGGGTGGCGGTCGGCATCCGCAACGAAGAGGTCACCCTGATCCGTCCCGACCGCCCGGTCGGGGATGATCTGCGGGACAACCTGTTCGCGGCGGAGATTGTCGACATCTTCGGCTTCGGCGGCTATCATACCCTGGTTGTCAAACTCAGAGAGTCCCCGGCAACCATCGAGCTCAACCTCCCCAACTGTGCTTTTCGCGACCTGGGACTGGATACCGGCGACAACGTCAGAATCAGTCTCAGGGCGCGCAGCCTCTGGGTTCTGCCGCCCGACGACGAACCACGGGGACAACACTCATACATGGAAGGATGAAAGACAATGGCCACACTGGTTGCAACCTGCATCAGCAGCAACAAGGGAGAACGCAAGACCCCGGTCGACCAGGTCGAGCTGCGCCCCGAGCACGGCATTGTCGGTGACGCCCATGCCGGGGACTGGCACCGCCAGGTCAGCCTGCTGGCCCGGGAGAGCATCGCCAAGATGCAGGCCCTGGGGCTCGATGTCGACAAGGGGGATTTCGCCGAGAACCTCACCACCGAAGGCATCGACCTGGTCAACCTGCCGGTCGGCACCCGCCTGCAGATCGGCGAGACCCTGCTCGAGGTGACCCAGATCGGCAAGGAGTGCCACAACCGCTGCGCCATCTACTACCAGGCCGGTGACTGCGTGATGCCGAAGGAAGGCATCTTCGCCAGGGTGATCGAAGGCGGGGTGGTGAAGCCGGGGGATGAAATTATCCGGATCGAACATTAAAATCTGCCGTCAAGACGCCAGGGCGCCAAGAAAACCTTTTTTAACGGAGAGTCGCAGAGAGGGAGAGGACGCAGAGAAAACCAAAAGCAGTTTTTGGTTTTAAACCCAAAAGATTTTTTCTCCGTCTCTGCTCCTCTCCGCCTCTCCGTTAAATGAGTTTTTGACCTTCTTGGCGCCCCTGGCGACTTGGCGGCCCAATTTGATTTCAGGACTTTCACATGATCAGCTACGATGAAGCCATCAAAATTGTTCTCGACACCATCACGCCCCTGCCGCCGGTTGACATCCCTCTGGAAGAGGCGGTCGGTCATGTCCTGGCTGAACCGGTCAAGGCCTGCTGGGACCTGCCGGCGGCAGACAACTCGGCGATGGACGGTTTTGCCTTCGCCTACACCGGACAGGACGAAGGCGGCACGCTGACCCTGATCGGCAGCGCCTTCGCCGGGCACCCCCTCGACCAGCCGGTCGCCGCCGGGGAGGCGGCGCAGATCACCACCGGCGCACCGCTGCCGCCGGGAACCGATACGGTGATACCCCTGGAAGAGGTGGAGGAACGGCAGGGATCCATCACTCTGCTGAAAGCACCGATCCAGGGCCAGCACGTCCGCTACCGGGGAGAGGAATTCCGCAACGGGGAAGAACTGCTGTCACCGGGCACCGAACTGCGTCCCGGTGAGATCGCCCTGCTCGCCTCAGCCGGCATCACCCGGGTCAATGTTCATCCCCGGGCACGGGTGGCGATCCTCTCCACCGGCGACGAACTGGTGGCGTTGGGTGAGACACCGGGCCCGGGCCAGATCGTCAACTCGAATCTGCCCATGCTCTGCGCCCTGCTGCGGGAGATCGGCTGCGAACCGCTGCCGCTCGGCATCGGCCGGGACACCCCCGACGCCCTGGCAGAGGTGATCCGTGCCGGGCTGCAGGCCGACCTGCTGCTCTCGACAGGCGGAGTCTCGGTCGGAGAGAAAGATCACATGCAGGAAACCCTCAACCGACTCGGCTTCGAGCGCCGCTTCTGGCGGGCCCGCATCAAGCCGGGCAAACCGATCCTGTTCGGCACCCTGCAGGGCAAACCGGTTTTCGGTCTGCCGGGCAACCCGGCGGCCACCGGCGCCACCTTCGAGATCTTCGTCCGCCCCGCCCTGCGGCGTCTGGCCGGGCAAGGCGACCCGCTGCCGCCGAAACTGCGCTGCACCCTGGCGGAAAAGGTCAAAGGCGGCCACAAGCGACAGAACTTCCTCTGGTGCCGGCTCGAAGAAGAGAACGGCCGCTACCGCGCCATTCCCTCCCAGCGCCAGGGTTCGGGCCAGAACCGCTCCCTGCAGGAGGCCTGCGCCCTGCTGCCGGTGCCGGTCGAAAGCCCCGATCTGGAAGCCGGCAGCGAGGTGGAGGTGCTGCTGCTGAGGCTGCCGCCGGGACGAACCTGCTGAGAAGCGGCCTCGCGCAGAGGCGCTGAGACGCGGGAGTGAGGTTTCGGGGTCAGGACAAAAACTCGGCTGCGCCTCAAACATTCGTCCGGCTCTTTCCCGAAACGCCCACCTCTCTCCGGCGGCGACAACACGGGGAGGACAAGTCAAAAAAAACAGAAAAAAGAACCGCCTCGATCCAGAAACCGGTCCGAGGCGGTCGAGATGTGTGCGGATGTCGGCCGCCCCCAACACTGCAGCCGAAGGCGGTCGAGACGTACGTGCTGCAAGGCGCCTCACGCGCCGAGGAATGAGGCGTAGCGACAGCTACGTCGGAATGACGAGGTGCGGGAGCAACGCAGCAGATGCGTGCGTATCGGCCGCCCTAGAACCTGACGAAGAGTCCTCCGTAGGGTCCGTCCAACGTCGCATCAATAAACACTCCCGATTCATCCACCTCCATGTCGATGTAGCGGTAACCGGCATAGACCCCGACCAGCGGCAGCGGCGAAAACTCGATCTGGCCATCGGCGTCAAGCAGGGTGTTGCCGTCGTATTCAAGGTAACCGACCCGTCCGACCAGGGCCAGCCAGTCGGCCAGACCGACGCGGGCACGGGCGCCGATGGTCGGCACCGGCGCCGAGATCGAATCCTTCTCGTTGAGAGCACCGCTGCTGTCCCGCATCGAAACCTCGCCATCGATATACTTGACCGACAGTTCAGGTCCGAACTGCAGCCGCACCGGCAGGTCATCAATGTTGATGATGTGCCAGACGAGACCGAAATCATACATGTCGATATTGACATCGCTCGACACATTGGTGTTCACATTGAAGGTCTGGCCGTTGAAAATGATCTGCCGCTTGAGATTGCCGTTACCGGAAAACTCGATCGGCAGATACCCCGCCGACAGCCGGAAGGGACCGAGATTCAGCGCCGCCTCACCGATGAAATCCTCACTGTCGTCATAGTTGAGGTCGTCCTTCAGATTGATGCGGGTTCCGGCCAGACCACCGCCGTCGACGGCAAAATCTCCATCCGGAGAAAGGGAGATATAACCGGCCTTGACCGAAAGAATTTCATCGGCCGAAGCGGTTCCGACCGCCAGCAGCAGTCCACAGAGCAGCAGTAGAATCGAACGCAGTTGCATGAGAAACCTCCTGAATGGGAATATTGGCTTCGAGTATAATGCAAAGGTCGAACCAAACACTTAACCCATTGATATTACAGAGAGCGACAATCCACGGGTCAATTGTTCGACATCCCGCCCGACACTTTACGGCAGCGACAAAGGGCATCTGCCGCATCAAGGAGCTGAAACCATGAACCATGAATTCTGGCACCAGAGCTGGCAACGGGGAGAGATCGGCTTTCATCTCGACTGCGATCATCCGCAGCTGCTGGCCAACTTCGACCGGTTGCAGGCGAAACCCGACGAGGTAATTTTCGTCCCGCTGTGCGGCAAGAGCCGCGACCTGGCATGGCTGGCGGAGCAAAAACTGCAGGTGGTCGGGATTGAGCTGAGCCCACTAGCGATCCAGGCCTTTTTCGACGAGCACGGGCTGCAGCCGGAAAGGGAAGATCTCGGAGATCTGCAACTCTGGCGGGCCGGCGCCATCCGCATCTATTGCGGGGACTTTTTCGCCCTGCGACAGCAGCATCTGCAAGGTTCCCGGCTGGTCTACGACCGCGCCGCGCTGATGGCCCTGCCGCCACAGGTGCGCCGCGACTATGCCGCCCGGCTGACAGAATGGATGCCGAGCGGCGGACGGATGCTGCTGATCAGCAACAGCTATGACCAGCAGCTGATAGACGGCCCGCCCTTCTCGGTGCCCGCCGGGGAGATCGAACAACTCTACGGCACGGCCTTCGATATCGAGATGCTGAGCAGTAAGGAAATGATCGACGCGCATCCCGGGTTGCGTCAACGGGGGCTGGATTCGTTCGTGGCGGAGACGTTTCTGCTGGAGAAGAGATAAGGCGGTCGGGCAGAGCAGCTGCGACAAGTATACCGTTGAAGGGCGGTCGAGACGTGCGTAGCTGCAAGGCGCACGAAGACTGAAACCACAGGTGTAGCGGCAGCTACATCGAGGATC
>NZ_NAAD01000013.1 GCF_002093115.1 Geothermobacter hydrogeniphilus
TCTCACATCTCACATCTCACATCTCACATCTCACATCTCACATCTCACATCTCACGCGTCATCGTGCGCGATCCATTCGATCTCGACCGATACCCCTTTCGGCAGGGCAGCCACTTCAACGGTGGCGCGAGCCGGCGGCGCGACGGGAAAGAAGCGCCCGTAAATCTCGTTGACAACAGCAAAATCAGCGAGGTCGACAAGATAGATGGTGGTCTTGACAACCTGGCCGAAATTGAGCCCGGCGGCAGCGAGAACTGCACCCATGTTTTTCATCACCTGTTCGGTCTGTTCGGCGATCCCACCGGACACCACCTCGCCGCTGACCGGATCAAGCGGAATCTGTCCGGAAAACCAGACCTGATCGCCTACCCGTACGCCCTGGGCATAGGGTCCGATAGCTGCCGGCGCATTGTCGCTCTGAATAATCTCTTTCGCCATGAATGCTCTCCCTTTTCTGGTGACACCCTCAGCCGCGCAACCGCTCCACCTTGTAAACACCCTTGAGGTTGACAACCGCCTGGCGCACCCGGTTGAGATGTTCAAGATCCTGAACATCCACTTCAAAATTGTTGATCCCCTTGTGATCGGCGGTTGAATGGACGTTGGCACTGATAATGTTGGCGTCGCAGTTGGTGATGGCAGTGGTAATGGCGGCCAGCATCCCCCGCTGGTTCTCGCAGTAGACCCTGATTCTGACCGGACGCGACGCCTTCTTGCGTCGATCCCACTCAACCGGAACACGGCGTTCCGGATCGGTTTCCCGCACCTGGGGGCAATCGCTGGCATGGACGGTCACCCCGCGGCCACGGGTGATGAAACCGACCACTTCATCTCCCGGAAGCGGGTTGCAGCACTTGGCGAAGCGCACCAGGATATCCTCGACCCCGTGCAGTTTGATGGCATTGGAGGGCTTTTTACGAATCTTGTTGACCACCTTGCCGAGGGGCCCGGGCGCCGCCGGCCGGGTCTCGATCTGCTCACGGGGAACCAGCTTGGAAATGATCTGGCCGAGAGTCACCTTGCCGTAACCGAGAGCTGCCAGCAGATCCTCGCCGCCGCTGAAGCCGAATTCCTCCCAGGCTTTCCGCCAGTCGGCAGACGACAGTACTTTTTTCAGGCTCATACCGTACTTGCGGAGACGTTTTTCCAGCAGATCTCGTCCGAGTTCGACGCTGCGTTCACGCTGTTCGGTCTTGATCCAGTGGCGAATCTTGTTGCGCGCCTTGGACGTGCGGACAAACTTGAGCCAGTCCTTGCTCGGATGCTGGCCGGCCTGGGTGGTCACTTCGACGATGTCACCGTTGTGCAGTTCGGTCTTGAGCGGCACCAGCTTGCCGTTGACCTTGGCGCCGCTGCAGTGATTGCCGACATCGCTGTGGATACTGTAGGCGAAATCGACCGGGGTCGAACCGCGCGGCAGCTCCTTGACATCGCCATTCGGGGTGAATACGTAGACTTCCTCGGGAAAGAGATCAACCTTGACCGAGGAGAGAAATTCCCGCGAATCGGTCAGGTCCTTCTGCCATTCGAGCATCTGCCGCAGCCAGGCGAAACGCCGGTCGTGCCGGCCGCTGGCGGCAATCGGGGCCCCCTTTCCTTCCTTGTATTTCCAGTGCGCCGCGATGCCCTCTTCGGCAATCCGGTGCATCTCGATGGTCCGCAGCTGGATCTCCATCCGTTCGCCATGCGGGCCGAGAACCGTCGTATGCAGCGACTGGTACATGTTGGCCTTGGGCATGGCGATATAATCCTTGAAGCGTCCGGGAATCGGCTTCCACAGGGCATGGACGATACCGAGCACCGCGTAACAGTCCTGCACCGAAGGCAGGATGATGCGAAAGGCGATCAGGTCATGCACCTGGTCGAAATCGATCTGCTGCCGCTTCATTTTCTGGTAGATGGAATAAAGATGCTTGGCGCGACCGGAGATCTGGCCGTCAAAACCGTTGTCTTTCAGCATCCGCCCGAGGGTCCGCTTGACCTCTTCGATATAACGGGACTGCTCGCGCTTGCGGCGCGCGATCCTGGCGGACAGATCCCGATAGTCGTCCGGCTCCTGGTAGCGGAAGGAAAGATTTTCCAGTTCGTTCTTGATCCAGCTGATCCCCATACGGTTGGCCAGCGGCGCGTAGATCTCCGCTGTCTCCCGGGCAATCAGCTGCTGCTGTTCGGGCGGCAGAGCGTCAAGAGTACGCATGTTGTGCAGCCGATCGGCAAGCTTGACCAGGATCACCCGGATATCGCGCGCCATGGCGAGCAGCATCTTGCGAAAATTTTCCGCCTGCTCCTCGGCCCGGGTCTTGAATGTCACCCGGCCGATCTTGGTCACCCCGTCAACCAGCTCAAAGACTTCATCCCCGAAAAGTTCGCGGATTTCCGTCTCGCCGGTCAGGGTGTCTGCAAAGGTATCGTGCAGCAGGCCGGTGACGATGGAAGGAACATCGAGCTGTAGCTGGGCGAGGATATGGGCAACTTCGAGGGGATGATGCAGATAGGCTTCGCCGGAGAGGCGCACCTGTCCCTGGTGAACTTTTCCGCAGAAGACATAAGCCTTGCGGATCGGTTCGAGGTCGGCGGTCGGATGATAGCCGGCCACCATGTCAAGGATGTCGTCGAGACGGACCATCAGGGCTCGGGCAAAAAACGGGCAGACAGCTCGGCGGCCGCCTGCCCGGATTTACACCTGAATCAGTGAGCTCCTTGTCGGCGGACAGCACAAGTCATTGATCTGCCTGAGCTTCCCAAAAATCACCAGCGAACCTGTGGGTGCGCTTCAGATTTTTGAAAATCTCACTCAGAGCAAGCACTTGCACTCTCCATCCAACAGGAACTCACTGATTCAGGTTTCAGCCGGCTTTACTTTCAGCTCTTGCGGGTGGGGATTTCGAAATCAACCTTTCCAGCGGCGATTTCACGCAGCGAAACAACGACCTTCTTGTTGTTGGCCTTGTTGTCGATCAGGGGCGCGGCCCCCTTGTAAAGCTGCTTGGAGCGTTTGGACGCGACCATGCAGAGCAAAAAGCGGTTGGGGATCACATCCAGACAATCTTCAACTGTGACACGTGCCATAATCAGAACTCCCTTGGTGTTGACCTATTTTTCCAACCCGAACCAGACCGCCGGCGCACTCTTGAAGCGTCTGGTCCGACAGCGTTCTGCCCGGACGATGGACGCCAGCTGCAGGCGGGCGGCTTCCAGGTCGGCATTGACAACCAGGTAATCATACCACCTGGCGGCGCGAATTTCCTGTTCGGCATTGCGCAGACGATGCCGGATCACCTCATCGCTGTCGGTCTGCCTGGAACGGAGACGTCTTTCCAGCTCCGCGAGCGACGGCGGCAGGATGAAGACGAAGACAGCGGCATCAAGCCTGTCACGCAGTTGCGCGGCTCCCTGGCAGTCGATATCGAGCAGAATATCCTCGCCCCGCCGGCGGGACTCGTCCAGGGTCTTCAGCGCCGTGCCGTAGCAGTTGCCGTGGACCTCCGCCCACTCGGCGAATTCCCCGGCCGCGACCATGCGGTCGAATTCAGCCTGGTCAACGAAATGGTAATCGACGCCATCCCGTTCCGAGCCACGCGGCTTACGGGTCGTGAACGAGACAGACTGACGGATATTGCTGAAATTGTCAACCAGATGTCGGCAGAGGGTGGTCTTGCCGGCCCCGGATGGAGCGGAAACGACGATCAGCAACCCTTCACGGGGCGCTTCGATCGGCTGAAGCCGTTCTGCTGCAGATTTTTCATTCATGCGACGTTCTGTACCTGTTCACGGATTTTTTCCAGCTCCGCCTTGATCTCGACCACCTGGCTGCCGATAACGGCGTCATTGGCCTTGCTGCCGATGGTGTTGGTTTCACGGTTGATTTCCTGCACCAGGAAGTCCATTTTCCGGCCGACCGGTTCCTCCGCAGCAAACAGTCCGCGAAACTGGACCAGGTGACTGCGGAAACGGGTCAGTTCTTCGCTGATGTCACAGCGGTCGGCGAAGACGGCCAGTTCCTGGGCGACCCGCTGCGGTTCAATATCGACATCGGCGGCATAACGTTCCAGCCGCTGGCGCAACTTCTCCTGCCATTCCAGGGGGACTTGAGGCGCCCGTTCGGCCACCCGTTCGATCAAACTGTCGAGTTTTTCCAGCCGCTGCTCGAAATCGGCCTGCAGGGCCTCCCCTTCCGAACGCCGCATCTGGCGAATCTGCTCCAGGGCCTCGTCCAGAGCCTGTTCCAGACACGGCCGCAACTCGTCGAGCGAAATACTTTCGGAGAACTGCAGCACATCCTTCTGTCCGACCAGCAGGTCGAGCGAGACCTTGTCGTCCAGGCCATAGGCCTTCTGCAGCTTATTCAGCGACCGGACCAGGGCGTCGGCCAGCGGCTTGTTGATCCGGGCCTCGTAGGCCTGCTCGCCGATGATTTCCAGGTTGATGAAAATATCGATCTTGCCGCGCGCCAGGCTCTCGGAAACCTTTTTCTTGAGCACGCCCTCAAGGGGCATGGCGGCCCGTGGCCCCTTGACATTGACATCACAGAAGCGGTGGTTGACCGATTTGATTTCGATGCCGATGGCGATATTCTCACCGGCCGCCCGACCCTTGCCGAAGCCGGTCATGCTGTAGATCATCTTATCTCATCCTCTCATGAACTCACGGATTCAGGTCAGAGGTGATGCTTTCGCAAAAAAGCAACAAGTGTGTTGGCTAAGCAAAAAGCGCCGGCAGCAAGGCGCGCGATTGTCGAGCAATGAGGCGTACTTACGTACGTTGAAGCAGCGAGACAAACGCAGCAACGCAGCTGCTGGTGAGTTTTTGCGACGCCATCAGGGGTAACATTCAGCATCGCGAAACGCGGTTCCCGCCGCGTCTTTTTCCGACAGCAGGGGCTGAACATCACGCGGCCAGTCGATCCCCAGGTCCGGGTCATCCCAACGGATCGTCCGCTCATGCTGCGGGGCATAGTAGGCGGTGGTCTTGTAAAGGAGATCCGCCGTCTCGGAGAGTACCATAAATCCATGGGCAAATCCTTCAGGAACCCAGAGCTGCCGCTTGTTTTCATCCGACAGAACAGCTCCGACCCATTGTCCGAATGTCGGTGAAGAACGACGCAGGTCGACGGCGACATCGAAGATCTCTCCGCCGACGGCCCGCACCAGTTTGCCCTGGGGCTGCTGAACCTGGTAATGCAGACCGCGCAGAACTCCGCGACAGGAACGCGAGTGGTTGTCCTGAACGAAATCGTTTTGCAGCCCGGTCAACTCTTCCCAGCGGGCCCGATTGAAACTCTCGAAGAAAAATCCGCGTCGGTCCGGGAATACCCGCGGCTCCAACAGCAGGACATCGGCAATGGCGGTGGTAACAATCCGCATACAAACTCCTATTCGCGGCTGAGCTGTTCCAGGTAGCTGCGGTAACTCGATTTCGGCATGGCCTCGATCACCAGCAGCAGCTGGTCAAGGCCAATATAGCCCTTACGGTAGGCGACCTCTTCAAGACAGCCGATCTTGACTCCCTGGCGCGCCTCAAGAGTGCCGATAAAATGGCTCGCCTCCAGCAGGCTCATGTGGGTGCCGGTGTCGAGCCAGGCGATGCCCCGTTCGAGTTTCTCCACCAGCAGCTCTCCTCGTTCGAGGTAGGCCAGGTTGAGGTCGGTGATTTCCAGTTCCCCGCGCGCCGAAGGCTGAAGCCCGCGAGCCAGTTCAACGACCTTCTCATCGTAGAGATAGAGCCCCGGCACGGCGTAACGTGATTTCGGCTGTCGCGGTTTCTCTTCGATGCCGAGAACCTTGCCCGTGGCGTCGAACTCGACCACGCCGTAACGTTCCGGATCCTGCACCGGGTAGCCGAATACCCTGGCGCCGCCGGCAAAGTCCCGGAAAATACGCGACAGGCCCATTTTGCCGTAAAAGATATTGTCGCCGAGAATCAACGAAACCGCCTTTCCGTCAATGAACTGCTCACCGACCAGAAAAGCTTGGGCGATTCCTTTGGGCTCAGGCTGCACCTGGTAGCTGAGCCGAATTCCCCACTGCGAACCATCACCCAGCAGGGCCTCGAAACGGGGGGTATCCTGGGGCGTGGAAATGATCAGGATATCCTTCACCCCGGCCCGCATCAGGGTCGAGAGCGGATAGTAGATCATCGGTTTGTCATAAATCGGCTGCAGTTGCTTGCTGGCCACCAGGGTCAGCGGATAGAGGCGGGTGCCGGCGCCACCGGCCAGCACAATGCCTTTTTCAATAGCCATGGGTTTTATCCCCTCCCTGTCTCTGTTTGAAATAACGCTTCAGGCTCTCCCGCCAATCGGGAATCTCCACACCGGAGATCTTTCCGATCTTCTGCTTGCTGAGGACGGAATAACGCGGACGACAGGCCGGCAGCGGATAGTCCGCGGTCGTGATCGGGCGAATCTGCCGCACCGCGAGTTTTTCATCATGCCGGGCCAGTTCAATGGCGGCACAGGCGAAATCATACCAGCTGCAGGCACCATCATTACTGTAATGATAGATGCCGTAGTCACCCTGTTCCAGCAGCCGCAGCATCGCCCGGACCAGATCGTCGGTCCAGGTCGGGGTACCGATCTGGTCGGCGACGATGCCAAGACTTTCACGCTCACGGGCGAGACGCACCATGGTCTCGACGAAATTGCCGCCGCCAGCTCCGTAAAGCCAGCTGGTGCGGATAATGAAGCAGCGCTCCAGGCCGCCGGCGAGAATCGCCTGTTCACCGTGCAGCTTGCTCAGACCGTACACCGACAGGGGGTCCGGGGTATCCGTCTCCAGGTAGGGACCGTCCTTTTCGCCGTTGAAAACAAAATCGGTCGACACATGCACCAGCGTCGCCCCGCAATCACGGGCCAACTCCGCCAGGTAGCCGGGGCCCCTGCCGTTGACCGCCTCGGCCTGCTCGACCCGACTCTCGCAGCCGTCGACATCGGTCAGGGCGGCGCAATTGATAATCAAATCCGGGTTTTCCCCTGCCAGGTCAAGAACAGAGGTCCGGTCCGTCAGGTCAAAACCGGGCAGATCATAACCGTGAATATCCCAGTTCCCGGGAGCGAGACGCTGCACCGCGTCGGCCAGCATCCCCCTGGCCCCGATCAGGGCGACCTTCAGCGAAGCACTCATTCAGCGATCTCCGTACATCCGGTCGTAGTAGGCCTGGTAGGAGCCGTCAAGGATAGCGGCACACCAGGGCTGGTTGGCGAGGTACCAGTCGACCGTGCTGCGGAGTCCCTCGTCGAAACGGACCGTCGGCTCCCAGCCGAGTTCCCGCCGGATCTTGCCGGCGTCGATGGCGTAGCGGCGATCATGCCCGGCGCGGTCCTTGACGAAGCGGACCAGCGAACGACGCGGTTCGCCCGAGGCCAGCGGGGCAACTTTTTCATCGAGAATATCGCAGATGGTTTCGACCACCTCGATATTCCGTTTTTCGCTGTTGCCGCCGATATTGTAGGTTTCACCGCACCGGCCGCCGTCCAGGACGACCAGGATCGCCCGGCAGTGATCCTCGACAAACAGCCAGTCACGGATATTGCGGCCGTCACCGTAGACCGGCAGTTCCCGTCCGTTGAGGGCGTTGTTGATAATCAGCGGAATCAGCTTTTCCGGAAACTGGTAGGGGCCGTAATTGTTGGAACAGTTGGTGATCAGCACCGGCAGACCGTAGGTATGGCCATAGGCACTGACCAGGTGGTCGGAGGCCGCCTTGCTGGCCGAATAGGGAGAGCGGGGATCGTAGGGGGTGGTTTCGGAAAAATAACCGGTCTCGCCCAGGGATCCGTAAACCTCGTCGGTGCTGACATGCAGGAAACGCCTGCCGTCACCCTTCCCTCCGTCCCCGAGCCAGGCGCTGCGGGCCGCCTCAAGGAGCGAGAAGGTGCCGTTGATATTGGTCCGGATGAATTCTCCGGGCCCGTCGATGCTGCGATCAACGTGCGATTCGGCGGCAAAATGGACCACCGTATCGATCTCTTCTTCGGCAAACAGCTTCTGCACCAGCTCACGATCACAGATATCGCCGCGCACGAAACGATAGCGGGGATCAGCGTCGAGACCAGACAGGTTCTCGGGATTGCCGGCATAAGTCAGCTTGTCGAGGTTGACTAGGCGGATCTCGTCAGGGCTCTCAAGCGCCAGCCGGATAAAATTGGCGCCGATAAACCCGCAGCCGCCGGTAACAAGAATATTTTTCATGGCAGAAATAACTCCCCCTCAGTCGCATCACTGGGTATTTCCTGAATCAGTGAGGCCCTGTTGGATGGGGAGCGCATGCTTGGTCTGAATGAGATTTTTAAAAACCTGAAGCGCACCCATAGGTTCGCTGGTGATTTTTGGAAAGCTCAGGCAGATCAATGACGGGTGTTCTCCGCCGACAAGGGGTTTACTGATCCAAGTATTTAATCCGGGGCGGAATGGTAGCATCCCCGGCGTGGAAATCAAAGCGTCAATCCTGAACCTGCCGCAGGACAAGGTCGACGGCCTCGACCAGGCTCTCGACCACCGGAACCCTGAGTTCCATCGCCTCGGCAACCGCGGCATTCCCGTATCCGGTTTTCACCAGAATCGAGCCGCAGCCGGCCGACAACCCGGCCCGGATATCGGCCAGCTTGTCGCCCACCATCCACGACCGCGCCAGGTCGATCCCTCTTTCTGCGGACGCCCGCAGCAGCAGACCGGGAGCCGGTTTGCGACAGTCGCATTTCGCTGAACTGTTGTCCGGGAGGTGCGGACAGAGATACCAGGCGTCGATTCGCGCTCCGGCAGCGGCCAGCAGCCGGTCAACATGACGGTGCAGCGTCTCGACATCGGACCGGCCATAAAAGCCGCGCGCGATTCCCGACTGGTTGGTGACCACGACCACCGGCAGACCGGCCCGGTTCAGGCGCCGGATGGCGGCCGGAACCCCATCAATAAATTCAAAATCCTCCACCCGGAAAAGGTAGTTTTTCTCGACATTGATGGTTCCGTCCCGGTCGAGAAAAACTGCGGACCGGGATGTATCAACTGCCCCCGACGTCACGACTGGTAGGCCTGCAGGATCTTTTCAATAAGGTTGCTGGTCGACTTGCCGTCAACCACCCGGATCAGCTCCACCCGCCCGCCCTGACTCTCGACGAACTCCCTGCCGACCACCTCTTCCGGTGTGTAGTCGCTCCCCTTGACGAGGATATCCGGCCGCAGCGATTCGATCAGCGCCAGCGGCGTATCCTCATCAAACATGACCACGAAGTCGACGCAGTCCAGCGCCGCCAGGATATGGGCCCGCTCTTCAGCACCGATCAGGGGTCTCTTCGGCCCCTTCAGACGACGGATCGAGGCATCGGAATTAAGACCCAGCACCAGCAGGTCGCCGAGTTGCCGCGCCTGTTGCAGGTAGCGGACATGGCCGACATGCAGGAGATCGAAGCAACCGTTGGTGAAGACAAGGGTCTGTCCCTGCCGACGTCGGTCAGCGAGAATGGCCGCCAGTTCCGCGAGCGGACGGATCTTGCGGTTCAACCCGGAATCATCACCGGCGACGGTGAGCAGATCAGCGGCGGTCACGGTCGAGGTACCGACCTTGCCGACGACGATGCCGGCGGCGGCATTCGCCAGGGCGGCCGCCTCAATCACCGACAGGCCGGTCGCCACACCGAGGCCGACGAAAACCAGCACCGTGTCACCGGCACCGGAAACATCGTAGACATCCCGGGCACGGGTCGGCATCGGGGTCACCGAACCATCCTCCAGAAAAACACTCATCCCCTCTTCGCTGCGGGTCAGGACCAGGGCCTGAAGAGAGCACTGCGCCATCAGAGCCCGACCGGCGGCACTGGCTGACGCCTCATCCTCAACCGGGATGCCGGAGGCCAGACCGGCCTCGCGCCGGTTCGGCGTCAACAGAAAGGCGCCCCGGTAGCGCAGGAAATCCGCACCCTTGGGATCAACCAGCACTGGAACCCCGGCCGCCCGACCGGCGGCAAGAACGTCCCGCAGCACCCGCTCGGTCAGAACCCCCTTGCCGTAATCGGAAACCAGCACCACCCGCTGCCGGGGGACAAGCGGCAGCACCGTCTCCAGCAAGCGGGCCTCGACATCGGGAGAAATCTCCTCACGACTTTCCCGGTCGATGCGCAGCATCTGCTGACTGTTCGAAAGAACCCGGGTTTTACGTCCGGTCCGGCGATCGGCAACAACCTGCAGAGCCCGACAATCGACGCCAGCCGTCTCAAGCATTTTGCCGAGCAGTTCCCCGTCATCATCCTTGCCGACGACACCCGCGGCACTGACCCGGCAGCCGAGTTCAACCAGGTTCCGGATCACGTTGCCCGCACCGCCGAGTCTGATTTCCTCGTCGGCAACGTCAACCACCTGCACCGGCGCCTCGGGAGAGATGCGTTCCACATCCCCCCACAGGTATTCATCCAGCATCAGGTCGCCGATCACCAGGATCGGACAATCGCGGGCCTGCTCCAGGAATTGACCGACGTTCATGACCTCTCCCGTCGCTCGAAATCATGGTGATCAACGGCTTCGCACAACAGGTGAATCAGCAGAATGTGCATCTCCTGCACCACGGCTGTTGATTCAACCGGAACGGTCAGCGGCAGATCAACCAGATCGCGCAGGGCACCGCCGTCCCGCCCCAACAGACCAATGCTGCGACAACCGATCTCGTTCGCCGTCCGAACCGCGGCCACGACGTTGCCGGAATTGCCGCTGGTGGAGAGGACCACCACCAGGTCCTCCGGACGTGCCAGAGCCGCCACCTGGCGGGCGAAGACCTGCTCAAATCCGTAATCATTGCCGACCGCGGTCAGAATCGAGGAATCGGTGGTCAGGGCAATGGCGGGCAATCCGTCCCGCTCAGCCCGATAACGACCGACCAGTTCGGCGGCAAAGTGCTGGGCATCGGCGGCCGATCCGCCGTTACCCATGATCAGCAGTTTGCCATCATCCTCAAGGCAGGTCACAATCATTTCGACCGCCTGATGAATCAGAGGGACAAGATCCTGTCCCACGGACATCAACGCCTGATGGTGCAACGTCAGATGGGAGCGAAACGGATCATCTGTCTCAGTTGCCATGACCAGCCCCTTAGCTAGAACGAAACAGGATTGTCTAATCACCTAGTTTACCAACAAATTGATTCAAAAATTCAATAAAATTATTTCGTTTCATACAAAGAAAATACGATAATACAACTCACCCCTTGCTATTCTACGAATCCTTTTTCGCAACTTTGGCGGAGACAGATTCAGTGAGCCACCATAATTATGTTTCAGCAACTCCCGATAGAGGGTGCGATTAAAAAAACGCCTATGAGAAGTCTCCAGATGATCGACGTACAGCCGCAACAAATCCTTGTGTGGAAACTCACCGACGGGGATCCTGAAGAGTTGACGCAATAAATCACGCTTTATTGCGCAATCTTCACGAAACCTCATGAGTCTGCCGCTTTTTTTACCGCCAGAATTCGTTTTTCTGAGTTCAGGATTATTTTGCGCATTTGAGTTATGCATACGATGCCTGACCAGCTTGAGGTCAAGAAACCTGATCCCGTTCAGGAGACAGGCAACCAACCCGAGCCACTTGTCGTACATGCATGCGTCGCAGAACGGAAGAGCTTTTGCGACGAGTTCACGAGTCGCCAGGACATTATGGCCAGATATGGAATTTCCCTCAATCTGATAAAACAATGGTGTTCCCTGTACAGCAGGAACTCTTAAAAATTCAAGTTCATTTTCATGGATGATTTCCCCTTCCCCGTCAATGATCATGCCGTTGGAGTAAAGCAGGCTCGCATCGCCTCTATGGGCAACCATGACCTCGATCTTCTCCTCCTCCCAAATATCATCCTGGTCAGAAAAAAAAATCAGCTCACCGGTGGCAAGGGTCGCAGCTTTTTCAAAATTTTTGTTCACCCCCAGTCTTTCGGTATTTTGAAAAACTCTTACCCTGTCAGGAAAACGATCCTGGTACGCCTGAACGATAGTGAAGGATTCGTCATCTGAAAAGTCATCAACAATGATCAACTCATCCGGCAGAAGGGTCTGATTTAAGATACTGTCAATCTGGCTACTTAAATACCTGGCACCATTACAGGTTGCCATAACAACAGAAATTTTATTCATATTTACGATATATTAGTTTTTTCTTCCAAAGAAATAAGCCTCTGATAAATATCAAAACAATTCTTCTTTAATCCAGCATCTTTAATGTTATCAAAATTATCTTCAATTTTATTCCTATAAAGCCCCTTATCAACAAAGCCAAAATCATCAATGGTTGACACATTCATGTCAATATTTAAATTTTCAAAAACTTTATCAATAAACATTTTTGTATTACTTACTATTTTCCCATACGAAAAAAAAACACTATCATTACTATCCACAAAATCAATAATTGACTTGTTATATGCAATCCATATTTTTATACTTTTCTCTAAAGAAAATCCGTCTCTTTTTCTTAAGGATTCTGCAACTTCAAATGGAGACCTGAATACAACGATATATTTCTTATCATAGGGTTCGGAAAATTTTTCCCACACCGGCAACAGACGAGAAATTCGCGGGTCCTTGACACCAAAAATTGTTTTCCCTGAAAATTTTTCACCCAATTTTGTCCTGATCATTGATAGATACTTATAGTATCTAATAAATCTAAAAAAATTGAATTTTATAGGCTCATGATCATACCATGAAGACTTGTACTTCCTAAGAATAGTGTTATTAATGTTGACAAAATCTAGATCTTCAAAATAGCCTTTCGGATTATCATCTGTTGCAGGCATCAAGTTGTCACCGAAATCTATTCCACACTTGCAAAGAATACCTGCCGCAAGAGAAGTCCCACTTCTATGCATACCCAAAACAAGTACAAGCTTTTTATCCATGGCACAATATTCCTATTTACAATTTAATCAATATACAGAACAGACTTACGGCTTAACCGCATGAAAAGGTTTAACCAGCCAAGAAGTTAAAGAATCAATCCATCTGGAGAAAATCGGTTAAACACTTAAAATTTTCCTCATCAGGGCGCAAAAAATAGCTTCCAAGAACCTTTTTCGTCATCACCGGCAGAAGGCTTCTATTTTCCTTCTTTGCCCATCTCCAGACCCGTCTGACATCTTTCTGATAACATTTCATCAATACATTCTTGTCGATGTTGTCTCCGAACTCTTCTATAAATTTATGATGGATGGCGATAGTTGCCTTGAGCATCTCTTTCTTGTCGGCACTATAGTTGCCGCCATGCCATCGATAACCGCAGACAACCTTGTTTATCTTCCCGATACGAAACTTGCTGGAAAGTTTCAGCCAGCTGAAATAATCTTCGATGGTGAATGTTTCTGCATAGCCCCCCATCTCCACCAGGGCATCCCGACGCACCATCGCGGTTGGAGTCTTGATGTAGTTATTCAGCAGCAGGGTTTCGAAAGCCCTGGCAACGGGCCCCTCGGTTTTCCAGGATGAACAGTGCGGACCGACAACATTCCCTTCCGCGTCGATCAGCTCCGCGTCAGCATGCACCAGAGCCAGATTCGGTTCTTTCCACCGGCAGCACGCCTCCCACTCGGCGGCAATTTTTTCCGGATAGAGCATATCGTCGGAGCCGAACAGGTGGAACCATTCTCCCCGGGCGAGGTCCAGCAGCCGGTTGCAGGTCGGTGCGATCCCCCGGTTCGCCTGCCGCAGCAACTCGACCCTTTCAAACCTGTCGGCATGCTCAGCCACGAACTGTTCGGCCAGATTGAATGTCTGATCGGCGGAACCATCGTCCACCACGATCAGTTCCAGACGGGGATAGGTCTGACGCCTGACGCTGTTCAGGCAGTCAAGAATGTACCGCTCATGGTTGTAGGAAGGGATACAGACGGAATGCAGCGGCAAACTCATGACAAATCCTCAAGATCAACCCGAAATCAAAACCGGAAGATTCAATATTTGATTGCTTTCACAAGAAAGCCGAAATGGTGTTGGCTAAGCAAAAAGGGCCATCAGTGAGGCGTGCGTTTGTCAAGCAATGAGGCGTACTTACGTACGTCGATGCGACGAGATAAACGCAGCAACGCAGCTATTGATGAGTTTTGCGACGCCATCAATAATTGACAATGCGGCGGGCTCGGCCTTATAAGTACTATCCTCATTTAAGACAGAATGAACGTGCCTGCAAACTGAAGACAGCAGGACCCTCGTAAAGCCAGTCGACTCTAGCAAACAAGTAACTCGCATGGCAAATTCTAAATCTGATATCCGCGTCAAACTCGTTACCCGCTGGGGAAAGGCAAAAGGCTTCCCCTGGACCACCCAGTGCCCGGGCCGGACTCCCCGCTGGGACCGCTGCGAGTTTACGTCCGACCCCTTCGCGCGTGACTACGACTGGCTGGTCGCTGTCGACGATATCCCCCGGATCATGCCCGGCAACCGGGAGGAGTTGGCCTGCCCGCGAGACAACACCATTCTGGTGACCTCCGAACCGTCTTCCGTGACCCGCTACGGCAAGTCCTTTGCCGCCCAGTTCGGACACCTGCTGACCAACCAGGAGGAAGGGGCGCTGCCCCACCCTCGGGCGATCCGCTCCCAGACCGGCAATATCTGGTTCTACGGCAAGAGCTATGACGAAATCAAAGCGACCGCCGCGATCCCGAAATCCGAACTGATCTCCACTGTCTGTTCCTCCAAGCGGCAGCCCCATACCATGCACGCCCGGCGCTATGACTTCACCTGGAAGCTGAAAAAGGCGCTGCCGGAGCTGGAGATTTTCGGCCACGGCGTCCGTTTCGTCGAGAAGAAGCACCAGGCGCTCGATCCCTATCAGTTTCATCTGGTGGTGGAAAATCAGATCGGCCCGCACCTGTGGACGGAGAAACTGGCCGACGCCTTTCTCGCCGAAACCGTTCCCATCTACTGCGGCTGTCCCAATGTCTTCGACTACTTCCCGAAAGACAGCCTGATCCCCATCGACATCAACGACTTCGAAGGCTCCCTGGCGACCATCCGTTCTATTTTATCCAGAGAAGGTGAATATGAACGCCGCCGGGAGGCCGTGCTGGAGGCCAAGCGGCTGGTGATGGACGAATACAACCTGCCCGCCATGCTCAACAGGATCATTCTCGACCATGAGAGCACCGGAAGCCGTCCCGGCGGCGTAATCTACAACCGCCGGCTGATGCGGATGCGGCACCCGGCCGACTTCCTCTCCTTCGCCGCCTGGAAAACTGGAAATTTGCTGAAAAGTGTGCGAGTATTCCGCTGATTTTCCCGACAGTCTGACATTATTACACAGTTCGCATCCCCAGGCCGCCGACATGACAGCAAAGCAACCCGTCAACATCATCAGCATCCTCTGGGGCAAGGCCTACAGCGAAGAAGATGTCAATATTCTCTTCGCCATGATCCGGCGCAACTCCAGCCGTCCTGTCAACTTCCACCTCTTCAGCAACGAGGCCCTGCCGGAGCTGAACCCCGCCATCATCCGACACCCTGAACCGGCGATGCGGATCAGCCCTCACCAGAACCGTTATGCCTACCGCAAGGAGGCCGGACTCTGCGCCGATGATCTCGGCGGACTGACCGGGCAGCGGGTCTTCTTCTTCGATCTCGACGTGCTGATCATGGACGATCTCGACGAGTTGTTCGCCTACCCCGAGGGGGACAAGTTCTACATCATCAATGACTGGAACAGCAAGGGGGACCGCGTCGGCCAGGCCACCTGCTATTCCTTTGTTGTCGGCACCCTGGGATCTATCCGCGAAACCTTCGAAGCCGATCCCGATCCCATCATCGAACAGTACGGGACAGCGTCGCAGGAATACCTGTCGGCCATGGTAATTCAAAAATACGGCCGATTGAACTTCTGGCCCGAGGCGTGGTTCCGGTCCTTCCGCTTCCACTGCCTGCCCTTCGCCTTCATGCGGCATTTCCAGACCCCGTCACTGCCGCAAAAGGGGACCAAGGTGCTCGCCTTTCATGGTCATCCCGATATCCATGACGCCCTGGCAGGGCGCTGGTCGCCGCCGGATATCCGCAAGGCCGCGCGCGGCTGGAAGCGGATCTACAAGGCCTGCCGGCCCACCCCCTGGATCAGGGACTACTGGTACGAATCCTGATGTGCGCCTCCTGTTCGCAATCATGCTCTCAGCCGCCCGGACGGTCATCATGAGCAATCCCGTCAAACGCATCGCCGTTGCTGATTCACAACGCGACTTCGTCGAGAATATCCTGCAATTCGTTCAGGACCGCTACCGGTTCGAATGGACCGACGACCGGGACGCGGATTACGTCTTTCACTCCATCGACGGCTACGATGTCCTGAAGTACAGTGGGGTGCGGATCTTTGTCACCGGAGAAAATGTCACTCCCGATTTCGCCATCAGCGACTACGCCCTGTCCTTTGAACGGCTCTCCTTTGCCGACCGCGCCATCTGGCTGCCGCTGATCAGACTCTACCGCCCCGATTACGAGGCGCTGACCCGCCCTCGCCCGGAGCCGCAGCAGGCCCTGGAGCAGAAAACCGATTTCTGCGCCTACGTCATGTCCAATACCCGCAGCAGCGCCGAGGAACGCGTGCGGATTTTCGAGCTGCTGTCGCGATACAAACAGGTCAACTCCGGCGGACTCTGGCGCAACAATGTCGGCGGCCGGGTCGCGGACAAGCTGGCGTTTCAATCCCGGCACAAGTTTGTCATCGCTTTCGAAAACTGTTCCCACCCCGGCTACCTGACGGAAAAATTCGCCCAGGCGGCGGCCGCCAACGCGATTCCGATCTACTGGGGCGACCCCGGCATCGGCGAGATTTTCAACCCCGATGCCTTCGTCAACTGCCACGACTTCCCATCTCTTGAGGAGGCGGTCGAGGAGGTCGCCCGCATCGACCGGGACCCCGCCCGCTATGAAAAGATGCTGCAGGCGCCCTGGTTCAGGGACGGGAAGGAGCCGGAAGCACTGCAGGCCGAAACCTATGCCCGATTCCTCGCCAACATCTTCGATCAGCCGCTGCCGACGGCCTATCGACGCAACCGCAGCCGCTGGGGACAGAAACGGGAACAACAGTTGTTCGACATGTATCACCGCCCGCACCTGCAGGCCTTCCGCAACGGCCGCCGGGCCTGGAGACGCTTCTGGCACCGTTTTCTGCCGCGCCGCAAAATGTACTGACGCAGCCCACGGAGTTTTGATGCACACCACCCGACGACACTGCCCGATCTATGTCATCACCCTGGATCACGCCAAAGAGAGACAGCAGACCATCAGCGCCAGGCTGCGGGAACTCGGGCTGGCCTTTGAATTCATCAGCGGCGTGGACGGCCGCGGACTGAAACTGGAGAATCATCCGGACTACGAGCCGATCAAAAGACGGCTCTTCTACGGCCGGGACCTGTCGCAGGGAGAGTTCGGCTGCATCCTGGCTCACCGGAATGTCTACCGACACATGCAGGAACAGCAAGTCGAGATGGCGGTCGTCCTCGAAGACGACTCGATTCTTACCGAAGAACTTCCCGATGTCATTGAAGCTCTGGAACGGATCGCCGACAACTGGGATCTGGTACGCTTTCTCGGGCGCGACAAGAATTACCGTTCCACGCGCCCCATCCGCCCCCTGGAGGGGACCTCGGCCATGCTGGCCCGGCAGCTGGGCATCCCCGGCGGCGCCTACGGCTACATGCTCAACCTGAAAGCCGCGAAACGCCTGAACCGGATGACGCAAAAAAACTGGCTGGCCATCGACACCCTGCACGGGGCGGTCTGGCTGACCGGGCTCAGAACCCTGGCGGTCGCCCCGTCACCGGTCCTGCCCAACGATGAATCCCCCTCCTGCATCGACACCCAGGACGACAATCTGCGCTGGGACAAGACCGTACGCCTTGAAGGAGGCATGCGCCTCATTTATCCGGTCACGCGCGGTCTGTGGAAATTTTACCTGGCCTGCTGCACCGGATGGATCAGGCTGAAAAGCTTACTATGTGATCGGGGAGATGTGAAACGGGTCGGGACTCACGGCTCATAACGGATTCCGAAACTTTTGTTTGAAGGAAAACCATGAATTTTCATGCCTATGTCATCAACCTGGAACACGCGACCGCCCGCTGGGAGCATATGCGCGACCAGTTGGAGCATTCCACCATCCCCTACACACGCATCGAGGGGGTCTATGGTGACCGGCTCAACGAACCGGTTGCGGACTATGACGAACGCCGTTACCAGGTCCGTACCGGCAAGGAGACCAACAAGCGGGAGATCGGCTGCTACTTCAGCCATATCAAGGCGATGCGGACCTTTCTGCAGTCCGACCTCCCCTACGCGCTCATCCTCGAAGATGACGTCAGCCTGCCGGAAAACATCATTCCGCTGCTGACCGAAGCGACAACGCACGACGAAAACTGGGACATGCTGCGCCTGACATCGTCACGAGAGGGCGACTTTCTCCATTTCGCCCAGCTGAGCGGCTGCTACCAACTGGCTTACAACCTGAAGGTTCTGAAAAACACCGGAGCCTATTTCCTCAACCGGCATGCGGCCGAGTGCTGCGTCAACAGGATGCTGCCGATGAGTCTTCCCTACGATGTCGCCCTGGACCGGGACTGGGATTTCGGCTTTAAAACCGCCTGCATCGTCCCCTTCCCGATCCAGCTGGAGGAGGAGTTCCCGGGGCAGATCCCGAAAGCCAGACGCATCCGGCTTTACCGGTCAACGACCTTCCACCTGTTTCACCTGCGGACCCTGCTTGAACGGCGGCGGCATCGCCGGCGCTATTACCGGCAGGCACAGGCAGGTCAATGACTTGTGCTGTCCGCCGACAAGGAACTCACGGATTCAGGAGGATGATAAAAAATCATTCACCCGTTCAGCAGATCCCGTTCTCCCGTCTCACCGATAACTCGTTATAAACAGAGACCGTTTTTTCAACCATCAGGTCAAGGTTGAAATTCGTCGCAACATACTGCCGCAGATCCCGGAAAGTCTGCCCGCGGGCCGCCTGGATCCGCTGACCGAGTTCGTCACAGTCTCCGGGAGCAAAAAGAAAACCGGTCCTGCCGTCCAGAACGATATCCAGCACGCCCCCATGAGCCGTCGCGATCACCGGCACCTCCATGGCCAGAGCTTCAGCCGCGGCCCGGCCGAAACTTTCCGGCTTCTTTGAAGAGGAAACCACGACATCACTCAAGGCATAGATTTCCGCGATCTTTTTCTGACTGCCGGTGAACAGCAGGTGTCCCGCCAATTGCTGATCTCCGGCCCGTCGCTTGAGGACTTCGAGGTAGGTCCGTTTATCCTCACGGACACCGCCGACAATCAAACCGAGGATATCAGGCATGCCCCTCCGCAGTCCGGCAATGGCGTCGATGAAAGTTTCAAAATCCTTCAGCTGGGTTATCCGCCCGACAGAGGTGACAACCCATCGGCCTTCGAGCCCGTGGTCGGCCCGGAAACGGGCCATGAACTCCCGGTCAAGATTATCGGGATCGAAAGCCTCCAGGTCCACCCCGCGCGGAATCACCACCAGTTTTTCATCGAGCACGCCATAGTGCTGTTTGACGTAATCCCTGATCGCCCCGCTGACGCAGATCACCCTGTCGCCGTAAGTCATCACCCGGCTGTAGGCATTGACGCTGTTGAAACCATGCACGGTGGTGACGAAGGGGACCCGCAAGGAACGATTGGCCAGACAGCAGAGCCAGGCCGGAACCCGGCTGCGGGCATGCAGGATATCGGGTTGCAGCTCCATCAGCAGGCGGCGCAGCCGACGGATGCGCGCCGGCGCCGTCAGGGGGTTCTTGCTGCAGACATCCAGTCGGCAATGACGTCCGCCGTCCTGCTCGATGACCTCAGCCAGGCGGCCGCCGTTGCTGATCACGGTGCTGGAAATTCCCCGGGCGACCAGTTCGCGGCTCAGCTCGACCGTTCCCCGCTCAACCCCTCCTTCGTTCAGTTCCGGCAGCACCTGCACAACGTGCATCACAACACCCCCTTGAGCAACTGCTGAAGGTCAATCTTGGCACGGCAATGACCGAGGGTACCGTCGAAGAGATGCACCATCCCCTGCTCTTCCAGGTGACTGATCATAGCGGCGATCTTGCTGTCCGGACGGCGATAATCAACCGGCAATATCTCCACGCAACCGTTCCCGAAACTGACCGCTTCGCTGACCATGGAAGTCGAGTCGCCGGTCAGAAAAACATGGTCACTGTAGGCGAGGTAATCGGGGATCGGGTTCTTCGGCGTTCGGGAATAAATCACCCGGTCGGCGAAATCGAACGTTTCCAGCATCCGTTCCACCTCGTCCGGAGTTCGCCGGGAGGTGGTCACCAGCTTGTCCGCCGCGGGAAAAAGAGCAAAGATCTCCTCGACCCGGACCTTCAGCGCCGCCGCGTCCAGGCGGCAATGGCGACTGTTGCCGCCGATAATCAGGGAAATATAACGGCGATCGGGGTCGGGACGGAAAACGCCTCGGGGTGAGACGCGGCAAAGATTGATCGGCAGAGAGACCAGGTTGTCCCTGGACGGAGGGTTGTCATGCTCCTGGGCGAGGATGAGATCGAAATCATAGCGAAACCCCCGCGGCAGCATGATCGCCACCGAACGGGCCCGCAACCGCCGGGCAAGCACCTTGTTGGCGTAATAGGTCTCGGAACCGGCAGAGACAACCAGGTCGTAATGCCTGTCACAGGTCACCGGAGTAAACAGCGAAGAGGAATAGACACCGCAACGGTCAAACAGGTAGCCGAGGCCTTTGGCCAGCCTGCCGCGAGTCCGGACTTCGATCAGGTCATGATCACACCCTGACAGTTCGGCAAAAGCGAGGGACTGGTTGACATGTCCCGGTTTACCGTCGCTGAGAACCAGAGCCTTCATTCGCCGGGTGCAGATCCTCCGGGCAGGGATTGGGCTTCATCGATCAGCATCACCGGAATATCGTCCCGAACCGGGAAGCTGAGCCGGCAATGATCGCAGAGAATCGCGGTCTGATCTTCGTTGCAGTGCACCTCGCCCTTGCATTGCGGGCAGGCGAGAATTTCGAGCAGATCTTTTGAAAGCGGCATGGCCTGACCATCCTTGTTCAGCAATCCTTCGAGCATCCCCTCCAACCGATCCTGCCCCGAAACAAACTCCATGCGCAACGGCACCTGGTAGCAGGGACGGGGCAGATCTGTATCAGCCAGTTTAACACCGTCCTTCTCGGTGGTGAGGAAAAAATCAATATTTTCAGCCAGTCCGGCAACCTGGTCAATCATCGCCGGAGAATAGTCACAATGGTCGGCAAAAACCAGCGTCGCCTCCAGCCGGAACCCCATGTCGCGCAGCTGGTTGAAAAACGATTCCGGGTCGGCGATACCGCAAAAGGCGGCGGCACGCCCCTGTGGGGCATCCCTCGGAACGAGCTCACCATTCAATCCCCGCAACCGGTCACCGAGACAATGTCGGGCACGAACCGCGTCGTCAAGAGTGGCGGGAAGCTTCACTCCGGGATGCCAGCGGGTGAGAATGACCAGATCGGCCCGCTGCCGGGCACTGGCCGGTTCCCGCAGATAACCCGCCGGCAGAACCCGGCCGTTGGCAAACGGCCGCCTGGCGTCCAGCAGCAGCAGGTCGAGATCGCGCTGCAACCGCAGATGCTGAAAACCATCATCGATCAGCAGAAGTTCGGCGCCATGTTCCCGGACCGCGCACTCGGCGCAACCGACCCGGTCACTGCCAACCACGACCACCGCCTGCGGATGACGCGAGGCCAGCAGCCAGGGCTCGTCTCCCGCCTCGGTCGCCGAGACCAGGGGCCCGTTGCCGGCACAGACGGTCAACACCCCGTCGTGACGTCTCCCGCCGTAACCACGTGAAATAACAGCGGCACGCACCCCTTTACGCTGTGCCCAGTCCAGCAGCCAGGCGACCATCGGCGTCTTGCCGGTTCCACCTGTCGCCAGGTTGCCCACGGAAACCACCGGCACCGGCGGTCGGTAAGAACGCAACCAGCCCTTGCGGAAGAACCACACCCGCGCCCTGCCGACCCATCCATAGACCAGGGAGGCGGGGAGCAGCAGGGTAAACAGCAGGGCCTCAATCCCCTTCTCCGGCCCCTCGATGGCGAAGCGGCGATACCAGCGGGTAAACTTCATCCCCGCCGCTCCAGCAACACCGAAAGCAGTTCCAGGCTGCGGTCCGTGGCACCGGCATGACGATCAAGCAGTGCTTTTCCCGCCCGCCCCATCCGCTCTCTCTGCTCGGGGTGAGCCAGCATCTCGTTCAGCACCCGCACCAGGTCGGAAAGGTCGTTGACCTGCCGACCGCCGCGGGCGAACAGCACCAGCCGGGAAATTTCCCGGAAATTATTCATGTGCGGACCGAACAGGACGGGTTTCTGCAGCAGCGACGCTTCGAGAATATTATGCCCGCCGACCGGAACCAGGCTGCCACCGACGAAAACGATGTCGGCGAGGTCATAAAACTTCAGCATTTCGCCCAGGGTATCACCGATCAGGATCGTCTCCGCGTCCAGCGGCAGGCCCTCGCACTGGCTGCGCAGCCGGGTCTCCAAGCCGGCCTGGGTGATCATCCCCGCCACCTCCGGGGTTCGCTCGGGATGCCGGGGCACCAGCATCAGGCGGAAACCGGGGTTGCTCTCCAGGCACGCCCGGTAAGCCTGCACCAGCAGTTCTTCCTCGCCGTCATGGGTACTGCCGGCCACCAGCAGAACCTGCTCGGGAACCAGACCGAGCCGGGTTCTGAAAAGATCCGTTTCACCGGTTTCGAAAACCGGCGAGCCCATGTCGAACTTGAGATTCCCGGAAACTCCGATCCGGTCGCGCCCGGCGCCGAGGTCATGAATGCGTTCGGCGTCCAGCTCGGTCTGCATGGCATAGAGCTCAATGCAGTCGAGAATCGGCCGGAGCAGCCGGCGGAAACGCTTGTAACGCGGATAGGAACGATCAGATATCCGGCCGTTGACCAGGGCAACCGGAATGCCCCGACGATGGGCGAGGCGGACAAAATTGGGCCAGATTTCGGTTTCGACCAGCACGATCAGCTCGGGCCTGATCCGACCCAGAACCCGGCGGATAACGACGGAAATATCAAAGGGGAAAAACAGGCAGAGATCTACGCAGTCCAGTTCAGCGGCGATGGAATGGCCGGTTTCAGTGACATTGCTGAGGACGATGGCATGGTCGGGATGAGCCCGGCGCAGGCCTTCCAGCAGGGGGACGGCAGCCCGGGTTTCACCAACCGAGACCGCGTGGACCCAGATGACCTTGCGGCCGTCAAGCGGCGCCAGGTGCCCGGCGGCGTACAAACCGAGCCGATCCCGGATACCGCGCCGGCTTTTGCCATACTTCAAGCCGCGCAGCAGGTAATAGGGGATCAGGCCCAGGCCCGCCAGAATCAGCAGCAGGTCATACAGCAGATACACCACGTTCCTCCAGTCGTGAAACGGCCCGTGCCTCATTCTCCGCCATGGACCGGGCAAGCCGCTCGCAGAAGACTTCGGCCTGCTCGCCCGGTTGATGCCAGATCGGCGGGCCGAAGGAAAAAACCCCGCGGGCGAACGGTGCCGGCAGCAGAAAACGGTCCCAGGAAGAGAAACGATGCCCGCGGCTGGAAACGTAAGCCATCGGGATCACCGGTCGGCCGGAAATCCTGGCCAATTGGGCAACGCCCGGCTTGACCTGGTGGCGGGGGCCACGGGGGCCGTCGGGGGTGAAAACCAGATCAAACGGCTCGCGCATCAGTTTGACCATCTCCCGCAACGCGCGGCTGCCGCCCCGACTGGACGAACCGCGAACCGTTCCCTGGCCGAAAAGCTTCATCGTCCGGGCGATCAATTCGCCGTCCTGCGATGAACTGATCAGGATCCTCGCACCGCCACCATCCGCCACGCCCTTCCTGACATGCTGATAGCCCTTGACCATCAGCAGCAGTTGATCATGCCAGAAAGAAATGATGATACGCTCTCCCCTGGTGAACAGCTCCCGGACATGGTCAACGCCCAGATACTCGGTTCTCTGGCTGGCGTGGATCAGGTTGATGACTCCCCACCCCAGCACCGGAACGCAGGCCGCGGCCAGGCGCTCAGTCCAACGACCCATCAGTATCCTCTTTGAACTGCATGTCATGCAATCGGCGGTACATGCCACCCCGCGCCAGCAGTTCCTCGTGGGTTCCGATTTCGCAGATGGTTCCCTTGTCGAGAACAACGATGCGATCGGCATGTTTCACCGTCGAGAGCCGGTGGGCGATGACGATCGTCGTCCGGTTCTCCACCAGGTTGTTGAGCGCCTCCTGGACAATCGCCTCGCTTTCGGTGTCCAGAGCGCTGGTCGCCTCGTCGAGAATCAGCACCGGCGCATTCTGATAGACGGCACGGGCAATGCTGATCCGTTGCCGCTGACCGCCGGACAGTCTGAGACCACGGTCACCGATTTCAGTCTGGTAGCCGTCAGGAAGCTCTTCGATAAACCCGTCGGCATAGGCCTGGCGGGCGGCTTCCCGCACCCGGTCAAGTGAGCCCTCGGCGCTGCCGTAGCTGATGTTGTTGGCGATGGTGTCGTTGAAGAGAAAAGCCTCCTGGTCGACCATGGCCATATTGCGATGCAGACTCTCGGCGCTGATCTCCCGCAGATCATGACCGTCAAGCCGGATCGATCCTGAATCGGGATCGAAAAACCGCAGCAGCAACCCCATCAGGGTGGTTTTTCCCGAGCCGCTCGGCCCGACCAGGGCGACCATTTCTCCCGGCTTGATCGTGAGCGACAGGTCGCGGATAACCGGTTCCAGGGACGCGGTGTCATAGCTGAAGCAGACATGATCCAGCACCAGTTCACCTCGAACCCGGTCAAGCCGGACGGCGTTTTCCGCGTCGAGGATCTCCGGTTGCGCTTCAAACAGTTCGAACACCCGCTCGGCCGCCCCCATCGCCGACTGGAAGACATTGTTGACCCTGACCAGACGCTTGACCGGTCCATACATCATCAGGATGGCGGCAACGATGGAAAACAGCTGCCCCTGGGTCATTTCTCCGGCCAGCACCCGGTTGAGTCCGTACCAGAGGACTCCGGCGACGCCGAGGGAGGTCAGCAGCTCGGTGACCGGAGACGATGCGGCATCATACTTGATGACCTTGCGCCAGAAATTGTAATAGGAGCGATTCTTGTCGAAGAAGCGTCGTACCTGGTCCTTTTCGGTCCCGAAGGACTTGATCACCTTGATGCCGGAAAAGGCCTGTTCAAGCGCTGTGGTCAGAACCGCGATAGCACCCTGGCTCTTCTTCACGTAAGCCTTGATGCGCCTCGCCAGCAGCGCCGCCGGCAGGGCCGTTGCCGGCAGCGCGGTGAAAGCGATCAGAGCCATTTTCCAGTCGGTATAAAAAGCCAGCCCGACCAGCACCACCAGGGTAAAGCTCTCCCGCAGGATGATCACCAGGACATCGCCGAGAAAAGCCTGCAGCATGCCGATATCATTGAGCACCCGCGACATGATACTGCCGGTCCCGTTGCTGGAATGAAACCGCATCGACAGGGACATCAGGTGCTTGAAAACCTGGTTGCGCAGATCCTGGATCGCCAGTTGCCCGGCGGTCAGGATATAATACTGCTGAACATACCGGGACAACCCCTTGAACGCCGCCAGGCCGATCACAATTAACGGAACCAGCTGAATCAGGTCACGGTCCCCGGCGATGATCAGCTTGTCGATAAACGGCTGAACAAGCTTCGCCATGGCGCCGTCGGTCGACGCCACGCCGAGAGACGCGAGCATGGACAGCAGGATTCTCCTGCGGTAGGGCCACGCGTAAGACCAGACCCGCTTGGAAAGATTCTTTATCTGCCTGGAATCATCCACGATCAATACACCATCTCTTTCAGCAAAACGGCAACCTTCCGGGAGCACCCCGGCTCACCGAGCAGCCTGCGCACCTCGGCCAGATCATTTATCATTTCAGCCCGGCAGGAACCGTCCGACAGCAGCCGTTTAAGCTCGGCGAGCAGATTCTCGACATTCGCCTCGTCCTGAAGATATTCCGCGACAACCTGTCTGCCGGCAACGATGTTCGGCAGGCTTACATAGGGTATTCTGATCAACCGTCGGGCCAGGGCATAGGTCAGGGAGGAGGCCTTGTAGATGACCGTCATCGGGATACCGGCCAGGGCCACCTGCAGGGTGACAGTCCCCGAAACAGACAGGATAGCGGAACAGATTCCGGCAACCGAATAGATATCCTCCCGACAGATCATCAGATCCGGAAAAGCCGGGGTCAATTCTTCCCGCAACAGGTCTTCACTCAGAGACGGTGCCAGTGGAACAACAAACTGCAGTTCGGGACGCTCGTCTTTGAGAGCCCGCGCGGCTTCGACCATGGTCGGCCAGCAGTAGCGGATTTCACTCCGTCGACTGCCGGGCAACAATCCTACGATCGGCCGCTGCGGATCAAACCCGAGTCGTCCACCGAGGTCCACGTCCCGGCGGGCCCCGGAGAACTCGTCCAGCAGGGGATTGCCGACATAGGCAGTACGGATTCCGGCGGCGTTGAACAGCTCTTCCTCAAAAGGAAAGATCACGGCCAGCTGATCGATACACCGGGCCATGGTCTTCATCCGGCCGGGCCGTGAAGCCCAGACCTTGGGAGCGATGTAGTAGAGGACCGGCACCCCGGCCCGCCTGGCGGCACGGGCGAGCTTGAGGTTCATCCCTGGATAATCGACAAGCACCAGCAGGTCGGGACGCACATCGCCTCCCGGCTGCATCATTCGGCAGAGATCGCGATAAACCCTGCGGATGGCCGGCAGACGTCCCAGCACCTCCACAACGCCCATGACCGAAAGCGATTCCATGGGAATCCGGACATCGCACCCCGCAGCCCGCATCCGGTCCCCGCCGACCCCGAAAAAGGATAGCCCGGGAGCAAGCTCCCGGGCTGCCCGGATAAGATTGGCGGCATGCAGATCTCCGGAGGCTTCACCGGCTACAATCAGCACCCGACGGTGCTCTGTCCGTTGCGACATCACCGGAACCGGGACCTGCTCAGCGCGCGATACCGCGCTCACCCCGCTTCAGAAAATCAACCAGGACACTCAGTTCCGGTCCGTCTTCGAGTTCCTCCTCAATACGGCTGATGGCGGCTTCAAGGCGCAGGTCACTGCGAAAAACCAGCTTATACGCCGCCTTGAGAGTTGCCAGCGCCTGATCCGAGAACCCGCGCCGCTTGAGACCGATCAGGTTCAGACCGACAATTTTGGCCCGGTCACCCTGGGCGATAGCGTAGGGGACAATATCCTGGGTGATCATCGATCCGCCACTGATCATGGCATGCGCCCCGACCCTGGTGAACTGGTGGACAGCGGACAGCCCGCCGAAGATGGCAAAGTCCTCGACCAGCACGTGCCCAGCCAGGGTTGCGGCGTTGGCGAGGATCACATGGTTGCCGACCTGACAATCGTGGGCGACATGAGAGTAGGCCATAAACAGGCAGTCATCACCGATCCGGGTCTCTCCGCCACCGTCAGCGGTGCCGCGGTGCAGGGTGGCAAACTCGCGAACACGGTTACGGTCACCGATACGCAGCCAGGAAACTTCCCCGCCGAATTTCAGGTCCTGCGGTTCGGCGCCGACTGAAGCAAACTGGTAGATATGGTTGTCCCGGCCGATTTCCGTATAGTCGTCGATGACCGCGTGGGCACCGATTTTCGTCCCCGAACCGATGCGGACATGTTCCCCGATGACGGCAAAAGGCCCGACCTGAACGTTCTCACCCAGCTCCGCCTGGGGATGGATCTGTGCCGTGGCATGGATCATGATTTCATCCTTCCCGGTCGACAAAGGTCGCCTTCAGTTCCGCTTCGGCAACCACTTTGCCGTCCACCAGCGCCTTGCCGGCAAAAGTATAGATCCCCCTGCGAACACCGACCATCTCCAGCTCAAGACGCAGACTGTCTCCGGGGACCACGGGCCGTCGGAACTTGGCCTTGTCGATACCGACGAAGTAGGTCACTTTATCCTCCCCGACCTCGTCACTGACCACCGCATAGACCCCTCCGACCTGGGCCATGGCTTCAATGATCAACACCCCCGGCATGATCGGGTGGCCCGGGAAATGCCCCTGAAAAAAGGGTTCATTGATGGTGACATTTTTCAGCCCGACAATCCTCTTTCCCGGCTCCACGGAAAGAATCCGGTCCACCAGCAGAAAGGGATAACGATGCGGCAGCATAGCCATAATCTTTTTATAATCGAGAACCATCCTTCAAGACTCCTTCAACAACGCCTTCAGCTCATCAACCTGACGTTTCAGACGCGAAATTTCTTTTTTCATTTCAGGCAGTTTCGGCAGTATCATGGACATCTTCAGCCACTCCCGGTGAGGGATGGCCGGGGCACCGGAAATCACCTGGTCACCCTCGGTATGACTGGTGACTCCGCCACGCCCGGCAACGGTGACGTTGTCACCGATACGAATATGGCCGGCGGTCCCGGACTGGCCGCCGAAGGTGCAGTGTCGACCGATGACGGTACTGCCGGAAACACCGGACTGGGCCGCCATGACGGTATGCGGCCCGAGATCGACATTGTGTCCGATCTGCACCTGGTTGTCGAGCTTGCACCCGGTGCCGATACGGGTTACGCCGAGTGCGGCCCGGTCGACACAGGCGCAGGCCCCGATTTCAACATCGTCTTCGATGACAACGATGCCGACCTGAGGAATTTTCTCATACCGTTCGCCGTCCGGGGCGAAACCGAAACCATCGGAGCCGATCACGGCATTGGGCTGCAGGATGACACGGTTACCGATCCGGCAATCCTCGCGCACCACGCACCCGGCCTGGATCAGGCAATCGTCGCCGATTGTCGCTCCCGGATAAATAACCACATTGGGGTGCAGGACCGTACCACGACCTATCCGTACCCCCCGACCGACATGACAACCGGGATGAATGCTTACATTCTCACCGACTGAAGCTTCAGGGTCGACAAAAGCCCCGGGCATAATGCCGAGCGGGGCCGGGTTCGCGGGCTGCAGGCACTGGAGAACCCGGGCGAAGGCCAGGTAGGGGTTCGGACAGACCAACTGGGCGAGGGGCAGATTCTCCCGCTCCTCGTCCAGTATGACAGCGGAGGCCCTGGTTTCGCCGAGGCGACTGGCGTACCCCGCCCTGGTGACGAAAACGATATCTCCCGGCTCGGCCTCCTCGAAGGTCGTCAGACGGTTGATCTTCAGTTGCGGGTCTCCAACCACCCGACCGCCGACAAGGTCAGCCAGTTCCTGCAGACATGGCATCCGGCTTCTCCCGAGTCACTTCTTCTTGGACTGATTGTAGCGCTTGATCACCTGGTCGGTCAGATCAATTTTCTCATCGGCGTAAACCAGGGAACTCTCATTTTTTTCAAAAATGGCGGTATAGCCCTTTTCAGCGCCAAACTTCTCAACAACCTTGATGATCTCATCGAGAATCTTGCGCGTATAATCATTGTCCTTCATGCGCAACTCATCCCGGACATCCTTGGTAAAACGCTGCAGTTCCTTGAGCTTCTGCTGGTATTCACGCTGTTTTCTGGAACGGGCTTCTTCAGAAAGGAGCAACGCCTGTTTTTCAAGTTCTTCCTTGGCCTTTTTCAAATCCTTCTGCTGCCGGTCAATCTGGACCTCGTACTCCTTCACCTTCTTGGCAATTTTTTCCTTGGCCACCTTGCCGCTGTCAGATTCATTGAGAACTTTCTGCAGGTCGATGTACCCGATCTTTACATCGGCCGCCGCATAGTTCACGCCACCCAGCAGCAACGCAAAAATCGCCAGAACCATCATGATCCGTTTCATAACAATCTCCTTTAAATGAACTTGAAATTAAAAGTACTTGCCCATGGTAAAATCAAACCGGCTTTGCTGTTCGCCATCCATGGGGTCGAGGTTATACCCCCATTCGAGGCGTAACGGTCCCATGGGACTCGTCCAGCGAATTCCGGCACCCGTACTGTAGCGCATACCGGAAAAATAATCTTCGTTGGTATCCCAGGCATTGCCGATGTCAAAAAAGACAACACCTTTGAATTTGACTTCCTTGATCAAGGGGAAAACATATTCAAAGTTGGCAAAAGCTTCCTTGTCGCCACCAATATAATCGTAAGCCCCCGGAATCGGGGTCCCGGTACTGTCCTTCAGCTGGACCCGGGGGCCGACTTCCCGCCAGTCAAACCCCCGGATGCTGGAAAGTCCTCCGAGGAAGAATTTCTCATCGACCGGCAGAGTTTTGTCGCCAATCGCCCCCAGGTAACCAATCTGCCCGTGAATGACAAAATAGGTTTCCCACTTGAAGGGGAAAAAGTGCCGATGCTGCAGAATCAGTTTGGCATACTGCTCACTGCCGCCCCACCCTGCCAGTTCCGAAGAAAATTCAGTCAGATACCCCCGCGTGGGATCTAGTCGGTAATCTGTGCGGTCGCGGGTAATCCTGGTTGAAAGCGAAGAGATGGTGGACCGGCCCAGGGATTCCTTGATTTCAAAAGCGGCGGCGGGATCAACATCGGTGATATCTTTCTGTTCATAGCGATAAATGAACAGGGCACTGTTGTCATCTCCGAACTGGAAGCCGAGCTTGATATCCCCCCCGATCGAGGCCCGGTCATATTCACTGTATTCGTACTTGGTTTTGAACAGGTCGCCTCCCAGCGCGAACCGGGTATCAAGAAAATGAGGGTCCAGCAGCCCGATATTATAGGTCGTGGTCCGCCCGCCGAAGGAGCCGCTGAGATTAAGTTTGAGCGCGAGCCCGAGAAAATTGTCCTGACTGACCGATCCCTGCGCAATCAACCCGTCGATCGAGGAGTAACCGGCTCCGATACTGAAATTTCCGGTCGGACGCTCCTTGACCTGAATATCGATATCCATCAATTGTTCGTTGGCGGTCTTGTTCGTCGAAACCTCGACTTCCTCGAAAAAACCCAGGTTGTTGATGCGTCTCCGGCTGGCTTTTATTTTGGTCGAACTGAAAAGCTCCCCTTCGGCAAGCTGAACCTCACGTCGAATAACCTTGTCACGGGTCTTGGTGTTGCCGGCGATATGAATCCGATTGATACGGACCAGGGGACCTTTTTCGATATCGAACTTGAGATCGACCAGTCTGCGTTCGGTGTCCAGCTGGGTCAGGGGAGCGACATTGACGTAGGCATACCCCTGGTCGGCATAGGCATCATTCAACTTGAGAACATCCCTACGCAGAACATTCCGCTTGAAGATATCACCGGGCTTCGTCTTCAGTTCCGCGAGCAGTTCAGCCTTGGGCTTGATCAGGTCACCGGCAATATCCAGCTTCCCGACCCGGAACTGGTCACCCTCCTCGATCTGAATATAGATATCGACATATTTACGATCTTCGCTGATGAGGATGACCGGTTTCCTGACCTTGACCTGAAGATAACCGATATTGAAATACTGATCCGCAATCAGTTCGAGATCGTTCTGCAGCACATCCTCCAGGAAGGTTCCGCGACCGGTCAGCCAGGAAAGCCACCAGCGTTCCTTGGTTTCCATGATCTTGCGGAGCTTGCTGTCGGGGATCACCTCGTTGCCGTCAAAGAGGATGTTGTCAACCAGTACCTTGTCGCCTTCCTTGATCTTGAAGGTGACAACCGCTTCGGCCCGGTCATTGATCTGCACCTCGGGTTTGATCTCGATGCCGTAGAACCCCTCCTTGAAATACTCCTTCTTCATCGCCTTGACGCTCTCGTCGACCACCCGGGGTTCATAAATGTCAGGGGTCTTCAGAGTCACCAGGCTTTCGAGCTTGGCATCATCGAACTCATCATTGCCCTCGAACAGAACCTTCCGCACCAGCGGGCGTTCCTTGAGGTGATAGACCAGGACCTTGGCGCCGTTCTGATCAATGATCTCGGCACTGATGTCCTCGAACCGACCGAGCTTGTAGATGGCCTGGATATCCCGATCGATCTGTTCACTGGTCACCTTCTGCCCCGGCTTGACGAACAGCAGCGGCAGGATGGCCTCCTTCTCGACTCTCCGGTTCCCATCGACGGTAACATCGTCAACCCGGTAGACCTGGCTCCAAGCCGGAGAGGCAACACATATGAGCAGCGCAACGACGGCGCAAATAAATTTAAACATGGAACCTGGTTCTCCGGAATTGAGATTGTCCCCGCATCGGCAGCGAATTCACAGATCCGCACTGCCCACAAAATGGGTCATTATAGGAAACGGCCCCGAGGGGTGTAAACCCTTTTCACCCCGAAATTTCCCCATCTTCAATATGCACGATACGATCAAGACGCTGTGCGAGCCGACTGCTGTGCGTTACGATAACCATGGTCAGGTTATGTCGTTCATGCAGTTCATTGAGAAGACGGAAAATCCCGTCACTGGTTTTCGAATCAAGGTTTCCCGTGGGCTCGTCGGCCAGCAGCACCTCCGGAGCCATCACCAGGGCCCTGGCAATCGCAACGCGCTGCTGTTCTCCGCCCGACAGCTGCCCGGGTTTGTGGCCGAGACGATGGGCCAGTCCGACCTCTTCAAGCAGGGCCCGCGCCGCAACAATGCCTTCGCTGCGCGAAGCACCGCCGATCAGGGCCGGCATCATCACATTTTCCAGGGCGTCGAATTCAGGCAGCAGCTGATGAAACTGAAAAACAAAACCGACGGTGCGATTGCGGAACGCGTCCAGCGCCGTCCCGCGCAGCCGGTAGAGATCCTGCCCGGCAAAATGGACCGTTCCTGACGTGGGACGATCAAGACCGCCGAGAATATGCATCAGGGTGGTCTTGCCGGCTCCCGATGAACCGACCACGGCGAGGCGTTCACCCCGTCCGACCCGCATATCGATACCGCGCAGAACTTCAACCACGCCGTCATCGGTACGGTATTCTTTTTTCAGTCCGCCGACCTCAATCATTGCGCCCGCCTGTCAGGGTATTGAAAAAGTCGAGTTCCCCGGGCTGAGCAAAAATGCCCAGATGCAAGGCGTCCGTACCCCCGCGGAATAAGGCGCACCGAAAGGTACGTCGTTGACGCGGGGGTAGGACAACGCAGCAGATGGACGTTTTTCCTCAGCACGCTATTCATAACGCAGAGCCTCGGCCGGATCCATCCGCGCCGCCTGCCAGGCCGGGTAGATGGTCGCCAGCAGGCAGATGGTCAATGCCACACCGACGACCGTTATCACATCCCCGCTGTTGACCACGGAAGGAAAATGGTCCATGCCGTAAACCGACTGGTCAAAAATCTTCACTCCCAGAGTTCGCTCCAGCCACTTGATGATCGGATCGGCATTCTTGGCCAGCACGACTCCCAGGGCCGCCCCGAGACCGGTTCCTAGGACACCGATCACCAGTCCCTCGAACAGGAAAATCTTCATGATGCTTCGCGAGGTGGCGCCCATAGAACGCAGGATCGCAATGTCCTTGCTCTTTTCCATCACCACCATGATCAGGGTGGTGGCAATATTGAAGGCGGCAACCAGCACGATGATGCCGAGGACAATAAACAATCCGAGTTTTTCCAGCTTCAGGGCCGAGAGAAACGAGCCGAACATATCCTCCCAGGAGCGAATCACGTAGGGAAAATGGTATTCACCCCGCAGTTGCGCGGCAACCGGGCGGGCCTGGTCAAAGCCGTCAACCTCGACTTCAATACCGCTGACCTGACCTTCACTGTCGAAAAAGGACTGTGCCTGCGCCATGTCGATATAGGCGTAGAACGTGTCAAGAAACCCGCCGCCCTGCCGGAAAATGCCGACGATGCGAAAGGGCTTCATCTTGGGGATCATACCGAACGGCGTAATGGTGAACATCGGCGGGATGACATTCACCGAATCGCCGATGGCCACACCGAGACTGGTGGCGGTATCGAGCCCGATCACGATGCCGGGCAACTTTCCGTTTCGTTCGAAAAGCAGCTCGCTGACCGGTTTATGGTCGATACTGAGAAATTTCTGGTTGAGAATCTTGTGCCCCGGTTCGATCCCCTTGACATTGACCGCGGCCACATTCCGGCGCGACAACAGCATCGCCTCCTTGGCGACAAAGGGCGCAACCGACGTAACATGAGGAGAGGTCCGGACCTGTTTTATGATCTGCTGATAATCACTCAGACCGCCGCCCTGGCGTTGAATCAGCACATGTGGAATGTTGCCGAGAATCTGCTGGCGGACACCATCATGAAAACCGGTCATGACCGCCAGGACCACGATCAGCGCGGCAACCCCCAAGGTCACCCCGGCAATCGAAATGAAGGAGATGATCGAGATAAAGGTCTGTTTACGTTTGGCCCGCAGGTAGCGCAGGCTGACAAACCATTCGTAGGCCATGGCGATAAAAAAGAAGGTCAGGCGCGGAACGCCCGCCTACCTGGTTTCCTTGCGTAATAGGGGGAACAGGATGACGTCGCGGATCGAGGCGGCATCCGTCAGCAACATCACCAGCCGATCAATACCGATCCCCTCCCCGGCCGTCGGCGGCAGTCCGTATTCGAGGGCCCGCACATAGTCTTCATCCATGGCGTGGGCTTCTTCATCCCCCGCTTCCTTCTCCTGCAACTGTTTCTCAAATCGCTGCTTCTGGTCAATCGGGTCATTCAACTCGGAAAAAGCGTTGGCCAGTTCCCGACCGACAACGAACAGCTCAAAACGATCGACAACATCGGGGTTGTCGTCGTTCTTGCGCGACAACGGCGAAATCTCGGTCGGATATTCAGTGATAAAGGTCGGTTGCCAGAGGTTCGGTTCGACAACCTCGTCGAAGATTTCGGCCAACAGCTTGCCATGCCCGATCGGCCCATCGAATTCAAGACCACATTTTGCCGCGTAGGCCAGGCACTGGTCATAATCATTCAGGACCTCAAGACTGACATCGCCATACTTGCAGATCGATTCACGGACCGTGAGCCGGTCCCAGGGGGGCGTCAGATCGACGTCCCGGCCCCCGTAGGAGATCTTCAGCCCTCCGCAGATCGTTTCAGCCAGATGGCAGATCAACTCCTCGGTCATGTCCATCAGGTCGTGATAGGTGGCGAAGGCCTGATAAAACTCCATCATGGTGAATTCGGGATTGTGCTGGATGGAGATGCCTTCGTTGCGGAAGTTGCGATTGATTTCAAAAACCCGTTCGAAGCCGCCGACCACCAGCCGCTTCAGGTAGAGTTCAGGGGCGATGCGCAGGAAAAGGTCCATGTTCAACGCATTGTGATGCGTCACGAAAGGTTTCGCCGTTGCCCCGCCGGCGATCGGCTGCATCATCGGCGTTTCGACTTCAAGAAATTCCCGGTCAACCATGAACTGGCGGATCAGAGCAATGATCCGGCTGCGGTTGCGGAAATTCTCCTTGACATCGGCATTGACCATCAGGTCGAGATAACGCTGCCGATAGCGAGTTTCGACATCCGTCAGACCGTGCCATTTCTCCGGCAACGGCAACAGGGATTTGGTCAGCAGCCGCAACGAAGAGGCCCGCAGGGAAAGTTCACCGGTTTTGGTCCGGAAAGGTCGACCGACGACACCGACAATGTCTCCGAGATCAAGCTTACGGAAGAGTTCGAAGTTTTCCTCCCCCAGGCCGGCCTTGTTGACATAGACCTGCAGCCGGCCGCTGCGATCCTGGATCTGGATGAAAGCCGCCTTGCCGAAATCGCGCCGCGCCATGATCCGACCGCCGACGGCATAGTCAACCGACTTCTCCTCCAGCATCTCGGCCGTGTCTTCGGCATGCAAAGTGGCAACATCGGCCGCCGTGTGGCTGACCTCGAAACCGTTGGCATAGGGATTGATCCCCGCGGCCCTCAATTCTTCGACTTTCGCCAGCCGCTGGCCGCGAATATCGCCTGTTTCTTCCATCGTCTGAACTGCCTTTCAAAAACGTTTTACCCGAACCCGCGACTCATGCCGGACAAAAAGCGCAAAATCTGGACATGAGTTGTACAGTCCACCGGCAACGAACTTGCTGATTCAGGGTTTTGTACAAGCCAGCGAGTTTATATATCCAGCCTTGACAAGTCAAGAAAATCAACGGTTTTCAGCAGGCCCCAGGTGTTCTGTCAACCCTTCTGGCTGAGCAGGTAGGCCTCGATGAACTTGTCGAGGTCGCCGTCGAGAACCGCGTCGGTATTGCCGACTTCGTAGTTGGTGCGATGATCCTTGACCATCCGGTAGGGATGCAGCACATAGGAACGGATCTGGCTGCCCCAGGCGATCTCTTTTTTATCTCCCGCCAGGGCAGCGGCCTCTTCTTCCTTTTTCCGCAGCTCCATTTCGAACAGCCGGGCCTTGAGCTGTTTCAGGGCAATCGCGCGATTCTTGTGCTGGGAACGTTCGTTCTGGCAGGCAACGACGATTCCGGTCGGGACATGGGTGATGCGGATCGCCGAATCGGTCTTGTTGATATGCTGCCCGCCGGCGCCGCTGGCCCGGAAGGTGTCGACCTTGAGGTCCTTCTCCTGGATGTCAACTTCGACTTCATCGGTCAACTCCGGAAAGACGAAAACCGAGCAGAAGGACGTGTGGCGGCGGGCGTTGGAGTCATAAGGAGAGATCCGTACCAGGCGGTGGATACCCTTCTCCGCCCGCAGCCAGCCGTAGGCGTAATCTCCCTCAACGGTAAAGGTCACCCCCTTGACGCCGGCCTCTTCGCCCGGCTGGTAATCGGTGATTTCAGTCTTGAAACCGCGCCGTTCGCAGAAGCGCAGGAACATGCGCAGCACCATTTCCGCCCAGTCCTGGGCCTCGGTGCCGCCGGCGCCGGCATTGATGCTGACGATGGCGTTGTTGGCGTCATATTCGCCGCTGAGCATGCGGGCGAACTCCATCTGCCCGACTTTTTTTTCGAGGTCCGGCAACAGCCCGCGAATTTCGTCACGAGTCGCCTCGTCTTCCCCCTCTTCACCCAGTTCGCAGAGTATCAGCAGGTCATCGAGTTCCCGGCTGCATTCCTGCCAGGTTTCGACCGTCTTCTGCAATCCGTTGCGCTCCCTGAGGATCTCCTGGGCCTGCTCGCCGCGGTCCCAGAAATCGGGTTGGGCCATCTCGGCGTCGAGTTCCAGCAATCTTTCCTGCTTGCTGTCGACGTCAAAGATACCTCCTCAGCTCGACGAGCTTTTCCTTCAGATTCTGCAGTTGTTCTTTTTCTTCACGAAACATGAATAACCTCGCACAATGTGGCGGCCGGGCCGGCGCCGTACCATAGATGACAATTTCCCGGCGGGAGGCGCGATTATAGCCCCCCTCCGTTCCGGGAGCAAGCACCGTAAACCGGATTCCTTCATTCCCCGGAAAGCTGCCCCCGGAAACGGCGGCAGGGTCGCAGCCGGGCGGCAAATCCGAGCAGCACCGCGATCAGCAGGCAACCCTGCGGAAGCAGATCGCCGATCCGTCGATAGAGAGACACCCCGGCACCGGGATAAACCTTCCCGACCAGCAGGGCCGGTTTAAAGAGGGGGGTCTGCTGCCTGATCTCACCCAACGGAGAGATCAGCGCAGAGATGCCGGTATTGGCGGCACGGGCGATCCAGACCCGGTTTTCCACGGCACGCACGGCACTCATTTCCAGCAGCTGCCAGGGCGCCGAAGAACGGCCGAACCAGGCGTCGTTGGTGATATTGACCAGCAGGTCGCTGCCGCTGTTGACGTAATCGCGGGCCAACTCCGGAAAGATCGCCTCGTAACAGACCAGCACGCCGAGCCGGTGTCCGTTCATAACCAGCGGCTCGACCCGTCCCGGTGAAAAATCACCGATGCCGACCACCAGTTTGTCAATAAAAGGAAAAAGCCACTTCAGGGGAACGTATTCACCGAAGGGAACCAGATGCACCTTGTCACTGCGCCCGAGCTGTCTACCGTCCGCATTCAACAGATAGGCGCTGTTGAGGTAACGCACCTTTCCTTCCTGGCGCAGGTAGGCCGGACTGCCGAAGAGAAGAAAACCTTTGAGTCTGCGAGCCGCCTGCTGAACTTCACGTTGTTCCTGCCCCGGTTCCTGATAATAGAAGGGTACGGCACTCTCGGGCCAGATCACCAGATCGGCCCCCGCGGCAGCGGCCCTGGCGGTCAATTCCCGGTAGGTCCGCAGCGTCCACTGGCGAAAAGCGGGATCCCACTTGACCGCCTGGTCAATGTTGCCCTGCGCCAGGCCGATGGTCAGGGGCTTTCCGGCAACCGGCCGCTGATCCAGCCGCCATCCGCCGTAACAGAGCGCGGCGATCACCAGTACTGCGGTCAGACCGGCGGCGAATAACGGTCTGCGCCGTTCTCCCCTTCCGGCCCACACTAATCCCGCCAGCGACGCGTTGGCCAGCACCAGCAGGAAGCTGAGGCCGTAAACGCCGAACAGATCGGCACTTTGCAACAACGTGGTGAATGGCTGCTGGGAATAGCCGAGCAAGGCCCAGGGGAAACCACTCAGCAGATGGCCTCTCAGATACTCAAGACCAGTCCAGAGCAGCGGCAGACTGAACACATGCGGAAGCCCCAACCGTTCCCGCAACTTGCAGCTTCCCCACCAGGCCAGTCCCCAGTAAAGGGACAGGTAGGCGACCAGCAGCAGGTAAGCCGCCATCGAGAGGAGAGGCTCCAACCGGCCGTAGGTGGTCATGACGATATTCAGCCAGTAAAGAACCAGGGCGAAAAAACCGCAGCCGGCCAGCCAGCCGTTGCGGAAGGGGCGGCGTTCCCCGGTCAACAACAACGGCAACAGCCCGAACCAGGCGACAACAAACCAGGACGGTCGGGGGAAGGCAAGTGCCGACACCAGACCGGATGCCAGGGCGCACAGGGTATCCCGACGGGGAAAACGCAGCACCATGATCAGTCCTCAGCCTCGTCCTCGGCTTCGTCCCGCCCGGTGACAACCAGCCGAACCTTGCTGATCCGACGTTCATCAGCTTCAAGAACCGTCATCTGCAATCCGGCATCCTCAATCGTTTCACCGACCACCGGGACATGACCGAAAAGATGGCAGAGATAGCCGCCGAGAGTATCGATCTCCTCACTGTCGATCAGTGGCCGATCGAGATGTTCCTCAAGTTCGGACAGGCTGAGGCGGGCGTCAACCAGATAGCTGTCCGGTCCCTCGACAGAGAAAAGACTCTCCTCCAGGTCATATTCATCCTGGATGTCACCGACGATCTCCTCGATCAGATCCTCAATGGTGATCAGCCCGGAAGTCCCGCCGAACTCATCGACGGCAATCGCCATGTGTATGCGCCGGCTCTTGAAATCCTTGAGCAGTTCTTCGATTTTCTTGGTTTCCGGAACAAAAAACGGAGCGCGCATCTGCTGACGGATGCTCAACCCGTCCGGGGCCCTGCCCCAGTAACGCAACAGGTCCTTGGCGTAGATGACGCCGACAATGCGGTCTGTGGTCCCTTCGAAAATCGGAAAACGGGAGTGCCCGGAACGGATGATGATCTGCAGCAGGTCTTCCATGCTGGCGTCGACCGGACAACAGACCATATCGGTTCGCGGCACCATCACCTCGCGAACAATGGTTTCACCAAATTCAAAAATCGAAGCGAGCATTTCGCTCTCTTCCTCATTGATGATCCCGTCCTCTTCCGATTCTTCGATAATCGCCTGCAGATCCTCCTCCGAAAGAGCCCGGCGCCGCCCGCCGAAAAACCGTCGCCAACCGGAAAAGAAAGATTTTTTCTGTCCTGATGGTTGTTCCTCGTCCAAACGATCCTCCGTTTTTTCCAGAAAACCCGGGATCAGTGAACCCGATGACCGGTTCACAAAATCAGGTGAATCAGAAGCGTTATCGCCACACCGATGGCAGCGCCGACCAGAACTTCACGCAGGCTGTGAATCTTCATCAGCAGGCGGCTGTGGCTGACCATGGTCGCCAGCAAAAGCGCCATCACCACGATGACCAGACTGACATCGGTGACGGCAATCGAGGTCGCGATCGAAAACGCGACCGCCGCGTGACCGCTCGGCATGCCGCCATGCAATGGGGTCCCGCCGGCGAAACGGGCCTTGAGCAGAACCACCAGGATCGTCACCGCGAGTACGGCGATAACACTCACTTCGCCGGGAGGATGACGCAACAGGTTCAGTCCCTTGCTCAACGGCGGCAACAGGTACTGGGAAAGCGCCAGGTAACCCATCACCGCCGCGCCGATACTGGCAATCAGCACCGATCCGGCGGCAACATCCTTGGCACGCTTGGCCAGGGGATGATAATCGGGAGAGATCATATCGACCACCACCTCGACGGCAGTGTTGATGATCTCGGCAAACAGCACCAGGATGATGGCAAAAACCAGCAGGATCAGTTCCAGCACCGAAACCCGGAAAAACAGCGCCACCAGCAGCACGCAGATACTGCCGAGAAAGTGCCACCGCAGGTGCGGCTGACTTTTAACCGCCCAGAGGATGCCTTCAATGGCGCAGTTGACGCTCTCCAGCCAGTTGCCCGGCTTGATCGGCTGCCGGCTCACGTCGGCAGGAATTCCGCTTTGATCAGGGCGAAGATTTCCTGCTCGCGTTCCTCCATGCGCCGGGCCTCCTCTTCACCGCTGCGTTCATGGTCGTAACCGACCAGGTGCAGAATACCGTGCAGCAGCAGAAAATAGAGTTCATCGCGATAGCCGATCCCGGCTTCGGCCGCGTCACGAGCCGCCGTTTCGGTTGAAATAACCACATCGCCGAGCAGATCAGCGCTGTTTTCGGGGCCATCCCCTTCGCGCATGGCGAAGGAAATGACATTGGTCGACCGGTCGCGCTGCAGGTAGTCACGGTTGATCTCGCGGATGTGCTCATCGTCAACCAGCAGAATGGACAATTCGGCGTCAGGACATGCCAAGACGCTTAAGATCCTCTGCGCTACCCTTTCGAGCATGACCGGATCGGTCTGCTGATTCCTGGCCTGATTCTCTATCTGTATGGTCGCCATTTTTTTTCTTCGTCTGGTCCTTTTCCTTGTGAACCGGCTCGGGATAATCAATACGATAATGGAAGATTCCCGCCAGAATGCGGTTGAAACTCTTGGCGATGTTGTGCAGGTCTTTCAGCGTCAGTTCACACTCATCAAGCTGGCCGTCGATAAAGATATTGTTGATGATCTTCTGCACCATTCCCTGGATCCGGGCCGGGGTCGGGTCGGCCAGGGTCCTGCCGGCGGCCTCGACCGCGTCGGCCAGCATGATCAGGGCCGCTTCGCGGGTCTGCGGCTTGGGGCCCGGGTAGCGGTAATCTCTTTCATCGACCTGCTGCACATCGGGATCCTGCTGATTTTTGGCCTTGTCATAGAAAAACTTCATCAGCGCCGTACCGTGATGCTGGCGGAGAATATCGATCAGGGCATCCCCCAGCCGGTTCTCACGTGCCAGCTCGACGCCGTCCTTGACATGCGCCATCAGCACCAGGGCACTCATCGACGGCGTCAACTTGTCATGCCGGTTTTCGCTGCCACTCTGGTTTTCAACGAAATAAAGCGGTTTTTTGATCTTGCCGATATCATGATAGTAAGCCGCCACCCTGGCCAGCAGCGGATTGGCGCGAATCGCTTCGGCACCGGCTTCGGCAAGGTTGCCGACGACGATCGAATGGTGATAGGTCCCCGGCGCCTGGACCATCAACTGTCTCAGCACCGGGGTGTTGAGATTGGCCAGCTCCAGCAGTTTGATATCGGTCGTATACTTGAAGACGGTTTCAACCAGGGGAACCGCGGCAGTAACGACGATCGCCGAGAAAATTCCGCCGCCGAAAGCGAAACCGAGCTTGTAGAGCAGCTGCAGATCAAGCTGATGACCTCCCAGTAGATGCAGACCGACCACGGTCGCCATGTTGATCAGCGAGAGATGCCAGCCTGCCCGATAAAGCGTCGACCGTTCGTTGCAGTGGCGCACCCAGTGCGCACCGGTCAACGAACCGACCAGGGTAAAAAGGGACAGGAAAAGGCTGTTGCCGAACATGAATCCGACGACCAGCGCGATCAGGGCGGCGAAAACCAGCGCGATTTCCGAGTTGAGGACAATCCGCACCACCATCGCACCGGCGGCAAACGGAAAGAGATAGAAAAAACTGCTCGATTCAATCATCGGAAACGCGGTATCGACCGCGGCAACGATAAAAATCGAGAGTTTGATCAGCACCATCAGGCCGATGAAGGTTGTCACCAGGAAAAAGAGGTCTCGTGATTTCAACCGGTATTTGCTGATGTTGCGTTCCGCGTAATTGTTGCAGACGATCAACAGCAGGAAGATCGTCAACAACAGGCCGGTTGCCAGAGGGAGGCGTCCCTGATCCTTGTTCAGGGCCCGCACCGCAGTCAGCTTTTTGACCTGATCGGCACTGACCCGGGCCCCCTCGCGGACAATCATCTCCCCCTTCTTGACCTGGGAAAGAATCGGTTGAACCGCTTCAGCAGCAAGCCGTTTGCGTTCCTCGGTGGCATTCTTGTTAAAAGTCAGATTCGGCCGGGCCAACCGACCGAGCAGGTCGGCCAGAACCTTGCCGTTGCTCTTCTTGAGACCGGCAACGCCCTTCACGGCGGCAAGAATCCGGTTACGCAGTTCTCCGACCCCGACCACGGTGGTCAGATCCGCCAGCTCGGTTTCACTGTTGCTGACCAGGTTGCGAACCATCACCCCGCGACTGCGATCCTGCTGAAAAAGGCGCAGATTGGCAACCGCCTTGGTCTTGAGGGCCTTGACCAGCCCCTGCTGCAAAGCGGCATGGATTTCTTCCTGTGACGCCAGCGCCACCAGGGTCTTGAATTCCTTCTCCTCAAGATTGACCCCGAGAATTTTTTCAACCTCGGGCTGCAGGCTGCCGGGAGCCAGGTTATCCTGCGGACCACCCTTTAAAAGAATAAAAACCTGGCCAAGACGATCCGCCAGTCCCCGCCCGACAGAGGGGTCATAATCATACAGCGGCAACACCGCCTGCTGCGCCTCGCGGCGTTTCTTTTCTGTCAGTTCGAGATCCGGGATCAACAGATCCCGCGGCGCCTTGATATCCCGCGATGCGATATCGCCCGGTGCGTAATGCGCCGGCGCCCCCCCGCCCTTGGGAATGATAATCAGGGTCAGCAGCAGAGCGAGAATCGCCAGCAGGACCAGCGACTGGTTGTGCGACGGAACCTCCCGCAGGGTAGCGGACACGCCATTGTCACGCGTCTTCTTCCTCACGGGTGTTTCCGGTTTGCGTTCCGGATTAGTCATGGTGAACCTGTTTCATCCTTGGCTGTGCCCGTTTTGGCAGTCGTGCGGCACGCTCGTAGGCCTGCACGATGGTCTGCACGATCGGATGCCGGACCACATCCTGATCGGAAAAGGTCGTGATTTCAATGCCCTGAACGCCCCTGAGAATCTGTATCGCCTCAAGCAGTCCCGAAGCACGCCCGGAGGGCAGATCGATCTGAGTGATATCGCCGGTCACAACAGCCTTGCTGCCGAATCCAAGACGAGTCAGAAACATTTTCATCTGTTCCGTGGTGGTATTCTGCGCCTCGTCGAGAATAACAAAAGCATCGTTGAGGGTGCGACCGCGCATGAAAGCCAGGGGAGCAACCTCGACGATTCCTTCCTCGACCAGCTCCTGTCCGCGGGTCAGCTCGACCATGTCGTACAGCGCGTCGTACAGCGGCCGCAGGTAGGGATTGACTTTCTCGGCGATATCCCCCGGCAGGAAACCGAGTTTCTCGCCCGCCTCCACCGCCGGCCGCACCAGCAGAATACGGCTGACTTCCTTGCGCATCAGGGCGGCAACGGCCATCGCCATCGCCAGGTAGGTCTTGCCGGTTCCGGCCGGACCGACACCGAAAACCACGTCATACTCGCGAATGGCATCAATATAATTTTTCTGCGCCAGGCTTTTCGGCGTAATGATCTTCTTGCGCGCCGAAACATAGATGGTATCGAGGAAAATATCCTTCAACCGGGTGCGGGAATCGGCAGACAGGATGCGAATGGCATAATCGATATCCTGCGGATAGAGGGGGTATCCCTGCCGGAGCAGGTCGGTCAGTTCCTCGAACAACCGCCGCGCCAGTTCAATCCGACAGCGATCTCCACGGAAATGAAGAATCGTTCCTTTTGAGCCGATCCGCAGATCCAGCAGCCGTTCCACCAGCTTGAGATGACGATTCTGACGTCCGAACAGACGTGAAGCCAACTCGGGATCAGGCGCTTCAAAACGATTGGAATGATCACCTTCGTTCAAGTAAAAACCACCTTTGACGACAGTCGGAACCAGGGTCCGCCGGCGACTGAGGGCCGACACCGGCCAAGAGACAAATAAATATCATTCCAGGTTCAGAAAAGCAACGCTGTTGCCTGTTCTCCGGCGACAGGAAAAACCCTTCCCAAATCAAATCCTTATGATATAAATAGGACCGGCCGTTTCGGCCCAAACTTCCAATCCCATCGCCAAGGGGGCAAAAATGAGCGAAATTATTGATGTTTACGCCCGTGAAATCCTTGATTCGCGCGGCAACCCGACCGTTGAAGTTGAAGTTTTCCTCGAAAGCGGCGCCATGGGCCGGGCGGCAGTTCCGAGCGGCGCCTCGACCGGCGAACGAGAGGCCCTGGAACTGCGCGACGGCGACACGTCACGCTACCTCGGCAAGGGCGTTCTCAAGGCCGTCGAAAATATCAACGAAATCATCGCCGACGCCCTGGTCGGCTGGGAAGCGTCGGATCAGGTCGGCATCGACCGCAAGCTGATCGAGCTGGACGGCACCGAATACAAGAGCAACCTCGGCGCCAACGCTACCCTCGGGGCCTCACTGGCCTGTGCCAAGGCGGCCGCCGAAGAAGCCGGGCTGCCCCTCTACCAGTACATCGGCGGCGCCAACGCCAAGGAACTGCCGTTGCCGCAGATGAACATTCTCAATGGCGGCGAGCACGCCGACAACAACGTCGACATTCAGGAATTCATGATTCTGCCGGCCGGCGCCACTTCCTTCAAAGAGGCCCTGCGGATGGGCGCCGAGATCTTTCACCGGCTGAAAAAGGTCCTGAAGGACAAAGGCTACAACACCTCCGTCGGCGACGAAGGTGGATTCGCCCCGAACCTGGCCAGTAACGAGGAAGCCCTGCAGGTGATTGTCGAAGCGATCGAGGCTGCCGGTTACAAACCCGGGGAAGATGTCCTGCTGGCCCTCGATGTCGCCGCTTCGGAAATCTACGAAGACGGCAAATACAACTTCGCCAACGAAGAGAACGCCATCAAGACTGCAGAACAGGTGGTTGACTTTTACGAAGATCTGGTCAACCGCTACCCGATCATTTCGATCGAAGACGGCATGGCGGAAAATGACTGGGACGGCTGGAAACTTCTAACCGAGCGGCTTGGGGAACGCATTCAGCTGGTCGGCGACGACCTGTTCGTCACCAACACCCGCATCATCAGGGAAGGGATCGAGAAAAACATCACCAACTCGGTCCTGATCAAGCTCAACCAGATCGGCACCCTGACCGAAACCCTTGAAGCGATCGAGATGGCCAAACGCGCCGGTTACACCGCGGTTGTCTCTCACCGCAGCGGCGAGACCGAAGACACCACCATCGCCGACCTGGTGGTCGCCACCAACGCCGGCCAGATCAAGACCGGCTCTCTCTGCCGTACCGACCGGATCTGCAAATACAACCAGTTGCTGCGTATCGAGGACGAACTCGACAAGGTTGCGGTCTTCAACGGCAAAGATGTTTTCTATAACCTGCGCAACCGGTAAACCTCCGGGCAGGACCCATAAAAAATGCCCCCGGTTGACAGGCCGGGGGCATTTTTATTGGACCAGATGCAGCTCTGATTCGGGGCGGATCCACGTCATCCCGAAGGATAGAGCCGATAACTGCCTTTTTCTTTTTCCCGGCGCAGACGACCGTCACCTTCCATGCTGCGCAGCAGTTGCTGCAGTTTCCGACGCGGCAGTTCGGCAAACCGGTCATACAGGTCCGTCTGCAGCAATCCGGGTTCGGCAGAGACAATATCCTGAATCCGTTGTTCGACATCAGCCTCCTCCGGGGGTTCCTGGGACCGGATCTCCGAAGCCTCTTCCGCTGCCGCCACCTCACCCCGTTCAGCGGCGGCGACCTGTTCTTCGGCCATCTCCCGCCGGATATCCTGCTCGATGTCGAGCAGACGACGGTAAAACCACCCTCCGGCGAGAATCAGAATCACCAGAATCAGAAACAACCAGAAACCCATCACAAGCTCCTCCCATCAGGGCGATACCACGGACATCATGACCGCCGCGACACTATTCGGCAAGTTTCTCGGGATAATCATCGGCAGCATTGAACCACTGGTCAAACCAGTTGCGATGATCCTTTCCGGAAAGAATCTGGAGATCATTGGGCCCCAGCCAGATGCCGCCGCAACCGGGACATTTGTCAAGGGGAACCCCGCGAAAGGTCATCGCCTCAATCATCTCTCCACACTTGGGACAGCGACCACGGCAGAGGTCATGAATCAGCTCTTCGCGCGCGTCCTTCTGCATTTTGCGGATTTTTTCTTTTTCCTGGCGATAGATGTATTCGTTTTCCAAGGCCTTTTCACGTTCTTTCCAGATATCGACCATTCGTCACCCCCTTGATTTTACAAGCCTTTTCTCCATTATACCGGGCAATCGGAGGGCCGCAACAGTTGCCGGAGAATTCAACGGCACTTCCAGGCGCCGCCGCCATAGGAAGCTCCCTTGCCGAGATTAAGCAATTGACCGACGACAAACAGAGGACGAAGTTCCTCCCGCCATGGATCCGGCAGGTCGATCTCCCCTGCCAGGCCGCCAAGGTCCTGAGTTGAATACCCCTTGTCAAGGGTTCGCCAATCCTGCCAACGCAGACGAAGTGCCCCTTCATCCACCACGGCGAAGTGCGCAAGCAGTTCAGCGGGGTTCGGGACAACCTCCACTCCGCACCAGGCAACGCACATGCCGGTCAGACGGCGTAAAAAAAAGGGAAGCAGGTCGGTATGGTTCGGGGCAAACAACGGCCGGCCACGAACCAGCAACCGGGCCGGAGAAAGGAATGTCAGGGACGCGTTGCAACGCTGCGATTCGACCAGGTCAATCGCCTGAAGAATGGGCAGTTCGGGTTCGACTTCAGGACCGTCTCCAAATTCAAGATCATGCCAGGTGTCACCGGGACGCAGGGCCGCGACCCGGGAAACGCTGAAAACACCCTCCCGGCAGTGGATACCGATCCCGCCCAGGGTCAATAACAGCCTGTAGAAGGATCCGATCAATTGTCTTCCCTCCCCCCAGAAGACCACATCGAGAGGGAAAAGATCCCCCGCTGAGAGGACCGCGGGCAGGTTTCCGGGCAGCTGAATGACAAAGGGGGGCGGATAAAACGGGAATGCCTTGCGTGTCCGGGGATCCGGATTTCGGCAAGGCGTGAACAACAGGTCCAGCTGCGCCTGCAGCTTCTCCTCCTGACAACACCCGACGAGAATTTTGCAGGCCGTTTTCAATTCGCGGCGCAACTGCAGCAACACGTCCGGCCCCAGCTCAAAATCACTGTCGAATTCGAGTTGAAAACGCACATGGACGTAGTCAACCTGCCTCAGGGCCTGGGTATCGAACCATTCCATCGCGTCAGACTAACAAAAAAAGGGCGGATCCGAAAGGACCCGCCCATAAAAGCTGGATACAGAGGAGTTAATCCTGGGCGCCTTTCGGCAGCGCCTTGATCAGCTCCTTGTTCAGGTACGAGATAAAAGCGGTCTTGACCCCTTTCGGGCAGGCGGCTTCACACTCGTAGTGGTTGGTGCAGTTACCGAAACCTTCGAGGTCATGGGCGGCAATCATTGCCTTGACCCGGCGGGCGCCTTCCGGCTTACCCTGCGGCAGCATATTCAGGTGCGCCACCTTGGCGGCGGTAAAGAGCATCCCCGAGGCATTCGGGCAGGCGGCGACACAGGCGCCGCAGCCGATGCACTCGGCAGCATCCATGGCCCGGTCGAGCTGCCATTTCGGAATCGGGTGATCGTTGGCATCCGGAGCCCCGCCGCAGGTGATCGAGGTATAGCCATAGGCCTGCATGATGCGGTCGAAGGCACCGCGATCAACCATCAGGTCCTTCTCAATCGGAAAGGCCTTCGAGCGCCAGGGCTCGATGAAGATGGTGTCGCCATCGTTGAAACGACGCATGTGCAGCTGGCAGACGGTGACCAGCTCTTCAGGACCGTGGGGGACACCGTTGATCACCTGGGAACACATGCCGCAGATGCCCTCACGACAATCGTGATCGAAGACGATCGGCTCGATCCCCTGCTTGATCAGCTGCTCGTTGGTCACGTCGAGCATTTCGAGAAAAGACATGTCCGGAGAAATACCTTTGGTCTCGTAACGCTCCATTTTTCCGGGTGCTTTGGCATTGGCCTGCCGCCACACGTACAGCGTAAGATTCATCGTTTTCTCGGACATTATTTGTAACTCCTCTGGGCAAGATGGATATTTTCAAACTTGAGGGGCTCCTTATGCAGCTCAGGAGCCTTCCCTTCGCCCTTGTACTCCCAGGCGGCGACGTAAGCGTAATTCTCGTCGTCGCGCAACGCCTCGCCTTCTTCGGTCTGGCTCTCGACCCGGAAGTGGCCGCCGCAGGATTCCTTGCGGTTGAGGGCGTCAAATGCCAGCACCTCGGCAAACTCGAGGAAGTCGGCAACGCGGCCGGCGTTCTCCAGCTGCTGGTTGACCTCTTTGTCGTTGCCGACACACTTGAGGTTCTGCCAGAATTCTTCACGCAGCTTGGGAATTTCGGTCAGAGCCTTCTTCAGGCTCTCTTCCGAACGGGCCATGCCGACGTTGTCCCACATGATCCTGCCCAGCTCGCGATGGAACTCGAACGGGGTCTTGTTGCCCTTGATCGAACGCAGTTTCTCGATCTGCGCCTCAACTTCGGCTTTCGACTCCTTGAAGGCGTCGTGATCAGTGGTGACCGCGCCCGGGGTGGTCGAGGCAAGGTAGGGACCGATGGTGTAGGGAATGACAAAGTAGCCGTCGGAGAGTCCCTGCATCAGCGCCGAAGCGCCGAGACGGTTGGCACCGTGGACCGAGAAGTTGGCCTCGCCGAGGACGAACAGTCCCGGGATATTGCTCTGCAACTCATAGTCAACCCAGAGGCCGCCCATGGCGTAGTGCGGAGCCGGGTAGATACGCATCGGCGTCTTGTAGGCATCCTCGTCAGTGATCTTCTCGTACATCTGGAACAGGTTGCCGTAGCGCTCGCGGATCGCCTTTTCGCCGTCACGCTTGATGGCATCGGCGAAATCGAGGTTGACCGCGTAACCCGAAGCCCCGACCCCTTTGCCGGCATCGGCCTGCAGCTTGGCGTTACGGGAGGCAACGTCACGCGGCACCAGGTTGCCGAAGGAGGGATACTTGGTTTCGAGGTAGTAGTCGCGCTCGTCCTCGGGAATCTCATTGGCCGGACGCTTGTCGCCAGCCTTCTTCGGCACCCAGACGCGGCCGTCGTTCCGCAGCGACTCGGACATCAGGGTCAGTTTCGACTGATGGTCACCGGTCACCGGAATGCAGGTCGGGTGAATCTGGGTGTAGCAGGGGTTGGCGAAGAATGCGCCCTTCTTGGCCGCCTTCCAGTTCGCCGTAACACTGGACCCCATGGCATTGGTCGACAGGTAGAAGACGTTGACGTAGCCGCCGGTTGCCAGCACCACGGCGTCGCCCCAGTGGGATTCGATCTCGCCGGTGATCAGGTTGCGGCAGGTAATTCCCTTGGCGTGGCCGTCAACCACCACCAGGTCGAGCATCTCGCGACGGTTGTGAATCTTGACCTTGCCGGCCTTCACCTGGCGGGAAAGGGACTGGTAGGCGCCGATCAGCAGCTGCTGGCCGGTCTGGCCGCGGGCGTAGAAAGTCCGGGAAACCTGGGCGCCGCCGAAGGAACGGTTGACCAGGTAACCGGCGTAGTCGCGGGCAAAGGGGACACCCTGCGCGACACACTGGTCGATAATGTTGTTCGACACCTGGGCGAGACGCCAGACATCGGCCTCGCGGGCACGGAAGTCACCGCCCTTGATGGTGTCGTAGAAGAGCCGGCGGATGCTGTCGCCGTCGTTCGGATAGGCCTTGGCCGCGTTGATGCCGCCCTGAGCGGCGATCGAATGGGCGCGGCGGGCGCTGTCCTGGTAGCAGAAACATTCGACATTGTAGCCGAGTTCACCCAGGGTGGCCGCGCCGGCACCGCCGCCGAGACCAGTTCCCACCATCAGGATCTTGTATTTACGTTTATTGGCCGGGTTCACCAGCTTCATGTCAAAGCGGTGACGATCCCAGGAAGTTTCAATAGGCCCTGTAGGGCATTTGCCGTCGAGAATCACTGTATGTACCCCCTAGAGTTTGACAATGCCGACCATGATAAGGACGGGAATGGAGATGAAGCCGATGGAAACCACCAGGGCAAGGAATTTGCCGACCGCCTGGTATTTCGGCTGAACACATTCGTTGCTCAGCCCCAGGGTCTGCAGAAAACTCTGGAAGCCGTGGCTGACATGGAAGAACAGCAGGATCATGGCGGCCACGTAGACGAGAACATTGATCGCCTTGCCGAACCCGGTCACGACCATGGTGTAGACATCGAAATGCTCACCCATATAGGCCTTGGCGAGTTGATCGACATTGTCGACACCGACGTGCAGGGTGAAGTGCAGCACGTGATAGATGACAAAGGCCAGCAGCACCAGTCCGCTGATAATCATGGTCTTGGCGGCGAAGGTGGTGACGAGGTTCTTTTTCTGCTGGTAGTCGACCGGACGGGCCGCCCGGTTTTCCAGAGTCAGCTGGATGCCGAACCAGACATGCAGCACAAAAACCACCAGCATCACCAGGCGCACGACCCACAGCAACGGGCCGAGATCCCTCAGGTGAACAGCGTAGGCGTTGATGCCTTCCGGGCCGACGAAAATCGACATATTGCCGAGCACGTGGCCAAGGATGAAGAGGACCAGGATCGCCCCGGTCACGGCCATGGTGAGCTTTCTGCCCACGGAACTTTTCAGCATACTCATGTTTAATCCCTCAAAGTAGTGAAGTGAACTAAAGAATCAGGGGAACGAGACACCAGCCTCGCCGCCTCCCTGCAACGGCGATGGCACTGAGGCTGGACAGTTGGAACGGGGTGGACCTCTCCATTCGATCACAGATTGCATTTGACAAACCCCCTGTATCAAGAGTTAAAAAGGTTGAAAAAGGAACAAAAAATGCAGGAACCGGACAGTCGCTTCAAGGTCCGGTTCAGCCCGCCCTACATACCACTCGAAACGTATACATGTCAACTGAAAACATGCACACTGTATACAATGTTTCAAACTTTGTTCTTCTCCGTCAAGGGCCCATTTCATGCGGGTTTGAATGCCTGTTGAGGGGCGATAAAAAGAGCCGGTAATGCTTGTCGATATCGCCGTTTTCTGGTAAAAGAAGAGGCCTTTTCAATGCCCGCAATTCAACCGAAAGAGACCGACTGATGTTTCCCTTCGAGCTTCTCGCCAACGATACTGGCAGCCGTGCCCGGCGCGGTCGTCTGACCACCCCGCACGGGGTTATTGAAACACCGATTTTCATGCCGGTCGGCACCCACGGCGCCCTCAAGGCGATGACCCCCGACCAGGTCGATGCCGCCGGCGCGCAGATCATCCTCGCCAACACCTACCACCTGCACCTGAAACCGGGGGAAGGACTGGTGGAAAAAGCCGGCGGCCTGCACCGCTTCATGAACTGGGACAAGCCGATTCTCACCGACAGCGGCGGTTTTCAGGTCTTTTCCCTGCCGAAGAAACAGATCGGCGAAGACGGGGTCACCTTCCGCAACGAGGTGACCGGAGAACAGACCTTTCTCGGCCCGAAAGAGGCGATCGCCATCGAAAACGCCCTCGGCGCCGACATCATCATGGCCTTCGATGAGTGTATCCCCTACCCGTCCAGCCACGACTATGCCGCCCAGTCGATTAAAAAGACCCTGCGCTGGGCCGAATCCTGCCGCAAAGCCCACCGTCGCGAGGACCAGGCACTGTTCGGCATCGTCCAGGGCAGCGTCTACCAGGATCTGCGCCGCGAATGCGCCGAGCAGCTCGCGGCGATGGATTTTCCCGGCTACGCGGTCGGCGGCGTCAGCGTCGGCGAGGGGCTGGAACTGCTGAAGCAGGTGGTCGAGTTCACCGAGCCCTTCCTGCCGGAAGATAAACCCCGTTACCTGATGGGGGTCGGTCTGCCGGAGGATATCCTCGAAAGCATCGAGCGCGGCATGGACATGTTCGACTGCGTAATCCCGACCCGTTACGCCCGCAGCGCCACCCTCTTTACCCGACGCGGCAAGCTGCGCCTGACCAACCGCAGGTTCCGGCGTGACTTCTACCCGGTCGACACCTCCTGCGACTGCTACTGCTGCCGCAATTTCACCCGCGCCTACCTGCACCACCTGTTCAATGCCAACGAGGTGCTCTCGGCGACCCTGTCGGCGATCCACAACGTCCACTTCTACCTGACCATGGTGGCGGAAGCACGCCGGGCGATCGAGCGGAACGACTTCGTCGCCTTCAAGAAAGCGTTTCTCGAAGAGTACGGATTCTATCGCCAGGGCTGAGCGGAACCATGGGGGATGAGCGAGACAAGGCGAGCAGGCTGCTGCGCGCCCTGCGAGCCGACGGGGATGAGCTGTTCCAGCTGGTCCGCGACTCCGACCCGGAGGTGCTGTTCAACCTGCTGAAGAACCCCGGATTCGGGGAAGAACACCTGCTGGTGCTGCTGAAAAGGCATGACCTGCCGGAAGGACTGCTCAAGGCGATCGACCAGCGCATTCGGGGGCAGGCCGGGCACCGGCTGCAACTGGCGCTGGCGCGCAATCCGAACACCCCGGCGGCCACCGTGCTGCGCCTGCTGCCGCACCTCTACCTGTTCGAACTGCTCGACCTCTGCACCCTGCCCGGCCCCACGCCCGACCAGCGCCTGGCGGCCGAGCGCCAGATCATCCTGCGCCTTCCCGGCGAGGAACTCGGCAACAAGCTCAGCCTGGCACGCCGCGCCACCTCCGCCATTCTGCAGATCCTGATCAGAGACGGCGACCCGCGCCTGGTCCAGGCCTGCCTCGACAACCCGCGCCTCAAGGAAGTCGCCCTGCTGCAGTTCCTGCGCAGCGGCAAGGCCAACGCCGAGAGCATCTCGCAGATCGCCCGCCATCCGCGCTGGCAGCAGCATCGGCAACTGCGCCTGGCCATCCTCAAGAGCCCGAAGACCCCCGCCATCTGGTACACCCTCTGGCTGCCGCGACTGAAAAGCGGCGACCTGCGCGCCCTCGCGGCACAACGTAGCCTGCAGGTGCGACAACGGGAGATGGTCAGGACCGAAATGAAAAAACGCGGGCTCGCTTGAGAGCCCGCGTTAAAACAACATCCCCCTGCAGAGACTTCAGAACGACGCCCGCAACCCGACCATGAAGCTGTGGTTGTCATACTCGCCGTCAAACTCCTCGCCGGTCGCGTCCTTGAAACTCGGACTGGTGGTGCCGAAATAGCGGTAACCGAGATCCAGTTTCCAGCGCGGGCTGAACTCGTAATCGACACCGAGTCCGACCTGGTAGGCCAGCACCAGGTCGTCATCATCGGCCAGCGGGGAACCGGCCACGGTCACCGTGTCGAGGGAGATCGAGGCGATACCGAGTCCAGCGCCGAAGTAGGGAGTCCAGGGGGTGCGATTACGACGTTCACCATAGCTGCAGAGCAGCAGGCTCCAGGCGGTGATGTCGCCGTCACCGGCAAACTTTCCTTCAGCGAACTCGACCTTGTCGACGGCATTCTGCCGCCAGGCCGCTTCGATTTCGACCCGGCCGCCATGATAGGCAGAGGACTCGGGCAGAGCGTAACCGAGGCTCAAAGACGCCATCACGCCGGGATCTGATTCAGTAATGAAGGTCCCGTCGGCACTGCTGTTGTCGGCATCATTCAGCAGGCCGGCTCCGGCATTGACCTGGGTGTAAAAAGTACCGTCAAAAGTCCACCCGCTGATCGGCCAGCAGAGCATCAGAATCGTCAACAGCATCGTTTTCATCGCCATGCTCCTCCCCGGACTACTGCACATTGACCGTCACCGTGGCTGTCTGACCGCCGAAAGCGGCCTGCACGTCAATGGTACCGACATCAACCCCGGTGAGAAGCCCCGGGTGGCGCACCAGATCCATAAACGTCGCAATCGATTCGTCCGGACTGCTCCAGATCACGTCGGCACTGACATCCTGGCTGCCGCCGCTGTAGGTGGCCGTCACCGCGAGCTGCACAGTCGCCCCGGGAGAAACATTGACCGTCAACGGAACGATACTGAGCGACTGGAGAGTCGCCGCCTGGACATCAAGCGTGGCGGTCCCGTCCGGCACCCCGCCGAAAGCGGCCGAGATCGTAGTCTGGCCCGCCGCCACCCCGGTCGCCACCCCCCTGACCGGATCGACCGTACCGATGCCGGCCACCGCCGAGTTGGAGCTACTCCAGGCCGCGTCCAAGCTCAGATCCTGAGTCAGCCCCCCGGCAAAGATCCCGGTTACGGCAAAGGCCTGTTTGGTGCCGATGAAAATAATGGGCGCGCTCGGACTGATGTCCAGCCTGTTCAGACCAGGTGTGCTTACAGTCAGACTGAGCGATGGAGAGAAGGTGTCATAGGTGGCCGTGATGATCGATGTCCCCTGCGCCAGGGCCGACAACCGGCCCTGCAGACCGCTGACATTGCTGATGGAAGCAACGGCCTGGGTGCCGGAGTTCCAGGTCACCAGCGACGTGATGTCACGGGAGGTATTGTTGCTGAACTGCCCAGTGGCGGTCAGCTGCGCGCGGGTTCCGGCAACCAGCGTCAGGGGAGATACGGGAGTGATACTGATACCGGTCAGATCCCCGCCGGTGACCTTGAGTCCGGTCCCGGCGTTGACCCCGTTGAGTGTCGCGCTGATCGTCGTCTGCCCCGACTTCAGACTGGTGACAACCCCGGTCGCGTCAATTTCGGCAACCGTGGCATCCGAGGAACTCCAGGCGACCTGGGCCGTCAAATCCTGGTTCGTTCCGTCCGAAAAGGATCCGGTCGCCGTGAAAGAACGCAGCGAGAGGCTTACCATGGCGGCATTCTGGGGAGCAAGGGCGAGGCTCTGCAACACCGCCGCGGTCACCGTCATGGTGGTGGAGGCCGTCATGCCATCGAAGGTCGCGGAGATGTCGGTCGTTCCTTCGAGCAGTGCCGAGGCCAGCCCCTCACTGCCGCGACTGTTGCTGATGGCCGCCACCGTCGGCACGGTCGAAGACCAGGAAACATCGCTGGTCAGATCCTGGCTGGTCGCGTCAGAGAAGGTGCCGGTAGCAGTGAATTGCCGGGTCAAACCCTTGCCCACGCTCGGAGTCAGGGGGCTGAGGGTCAGGGTGGAAATGGTCGCATTGCTCACCGTCAGCAGAAAAACGGCCGTCACCCCGTCGAGGTCGGCGGTCAGGGTTACGGTCCCGGGAGCAACGGCCGTCACCCGCCCCTCGCTGCCGGGCTGGTTGTCAACCGTGGCAATGGCCGGATCGGAACTGCTCCAGGCCACCTCGGCGGTGATGTCGCGGGTGAACTGACCGGAGAAATTGCCGATCGCCGTCAGTTGGGCGGAAGTCAGGTTGGCAATCTGCGACAGGCTGGAGGTGACCTCGATGGCGGTCAGCGGCAGGAAATTGTTGCTGCGGGTGGCATCATTGCTGCTGCCGCAACCGGTCAGCAACCCCAGCAACAGAACAGGAAACCAGAGACAAAAACGCATCACCCCTCCTTTGTCCTGAATCAGTGAGCTTGTCACCTGCACTCTTCATCCGGCACAAACCCACTTATTCAGGGTTGAATAGCACCCGAAAGGTTAAGCGGAACGGGACGCAAGAGGCCGCGGCAGAAACCCGCAATCGATCGGCACCCGCCAGAAAGGCATGTGCAGGGCGCCCGGAATATGGCCGCCGCGATATTCAAAACCGCTGCGGACATCAACCACCAGCGGGGCATCCACCCTGCCGAGCTGTTTCGCCAGATCTTCAGACTTCATCGGCTACTCCGTCGCCACCACGAAGGCTCCGGCATAACCCTGCCCGGCAAGCCGCACGCGAGCCGCCTCGGCCGCCTCCAGGCTGCGGTAACGCCCGGCCCGTACCCGGTAGAAACGTTGTCCGGACACCCAGCCTTCGGCGACGCTGGAAGCACCGTAGCGGACCCGCAGCCGATCGGCCAGGCGGTAGGCATTGTCGGCCAGGGCGAAGGCTCCGACCTGGATCGAGAATTCGCCGACATCATAACTCTGCGGCGCGCGATAGGCGACCTTGCGGTCCGAACCCTGCTCGGCATAGCCGAGGGCCTCGATCCTGACCGGGGCAGTTCCCGGGCCGACCACGCCGAGCTGCTTGGCAGCGGCGTAGGAAAGGTCAATGATCCGGCCGGCAACGAAGGGACCGCGGTCATTGATCCGCACCACAACCTGGCGACCGTTGCGCTTGTTGGTCACCCGCACCGAGACTCCCAGCGGCAGGGTCTTGTGCGCCGCGGTCATCTTGTACATGTCATAGATTTCGCCGTTGCTGGTCTTGCGGCCGTGGAATTTCCGACCATACCAGCTGGCCATCCCCTCCTGGACGAAACCGTTCGACTGCCGCAACGGGTCATAGCGGCGGCCGTTGACCATGTACGGCTTTTGATGACCCTGCAGCTCCCGGTTCTGCGGGGTGTCGATCACCCGCGTCCGATAAGCGGGACCGCCGCAGCCGCCAACCGCCAGCGCCAGCAGCAGCGAAGCCGCGAACGGCAACAGACCGGGAAAACGCGAAAGAACGGGGGCCAAGGGATATCTCCAGCCGGGCGGCGAAAAAGCTATTCCTGCACCCGGGTCATAGCCCGGAATTTCTGATAGCGCTGTTCGACCAGCTCTTCGCCCGACAGGGCCTGCAGCTCGCCCAGGTGTTTCTTCAGGGAACGCTTGAGGTTGGCGGCCGCCAGGACATAGTCGGTGTGCGCTCCGCCGACCGGTTCGGGAACTACTTCATCGATCACGCAGCCGAGGGAATCGATATCGGCGGCGGTCAGTTTGAGGGCCTCGGCGGCTTCGGGGCCACGGGCGCCGTCCGACCAGAGAATGGCGGCACAGCCCTCGGGCGAGATCACCGCGTAGACCGAGTACTGCAGCATCAGTACCCGGTTGCCGACGGCAATCGCCAGAGCTCCGCCGGAGCCCCCCTCGCCGGTGATGGTGACAATCACCGGAACGGTCAGGGCCGCCATTTCGCGCAGGTTGCGGGCGATCGCCTCGGCCTGGCCGCGCTCCTCGGCGCCGATCCCCGGAAAGGCGCCGGGGGTATCAACGAAACAGAAGATCGGCAGGCCGAACTGTTCAGCCATCTTCATCACCCTGAGCGCCTTGCGGTAGCCCTCCGGGTTGGGCATGCCGAAGTTGCGGTAAACCTTGGACTTGGTGTCCCGCCCCTTCTGGTGCCCGATCACCGCGCAGGGCTCGCCGTCGAGGCGGGCGAAGCCGCAGACCAGCGCCGGGTCGTCACGAAAGTTGCGATCGCCGTGAACCTCGAACCAGTCCGTAAAGACATGTTCAATGTAGTCGAGGGTGTAGGGCCGGTCCTGGTGACGAGCCAGCTGGGTCCGCTGCCAGCGGCTCAGCTTGGAGAAGATCTCGTCCCGCAACTTGGTGGCCTTCTTCTCCAGCTTCTTGATCTCGCTGGAAAAATCGACGTTATCGGTCGAGTAGTCGCGCAGCTCGCGAATCTTCTGCTGCAGGTCGACAATCGGTTTTTCAAAATCGAGGTAATGTTGCATTTGTGGGCTCCCGAAAAGACGCACACAGCTGTGTTGCCACACGCCGCGCGTTTATAAATTCAGAATCGAAAATCTTGGCGGTAATCCAGCCTTTTATCTATTTTTCATTCAAAAGTAACGACATTATAGCCGAAAAGTTTTTCCGCATCATCCATCATTTGGTCGCTGGCCGCAACCTTGAGATTTTCCGGCAGGCTCAGCAGGGTTTCGCTGCGGTCGGGGATGACCATGTGCAGCAGCACCCGGCATTCCCCCCGGTGGCGTTCGATGATCTCCTTGAGCCGCCGCAGCATGGTCTCGTCCAGCCCCGGCGTGCTGAGCCGGAAATGGACCCGGCGGGTCTGGCTCGACTGTACCTCGGCCAGGTTCTGCACCTGGTTGACCATCAGCTTGTTGCTCTCTTCGCCGACATCAACCGTGCCACTGACCAGCAGGGCATCATCCCCCTGCAGCAGCTCCCGGCAGGCGGCGTAGGTTTCCGGGAAGATCACCGTCTCGACGAAACCGTTGAGGTCCTCGAAGGTGACGAAGGCCATGCGGTCCCCCTTCTTGGTCGTCAGTTCCTTGATGCCGCTGACGATGCCGCACAGCCGAACCTCCTCCTTGTCACTGCATTCGGCGATACTGGCGGTATCGACCGTGGCAAAGCGCTTGATCGCCTCCTTGTGCCGCGCCAGGGGATGGCCGGAAATATAGAAGCCGAGGGATTCCTTCTCGAAATTGAGCTTGACCTTTTCTTCCCATTCGGGGACATCGGGCAACTTGCCGTAGCCGTTGCCGTTCTGCGTGGAGATGATCTCCTCGCTGCCGAACAGGGATTCCTGGCCGATTTCCCGCTCACGCTGGACCTTGGAGCCGATCTCCATCGCCTCTTCCAGGGCGTCGAAGAACTGGGCGCGGTGACCGCCGAGGGAATCGAAGGCGCCGCACTTGACCAGCGCTTCGACCACCTTCTTGTTCACCCGCCGCAGATCGACCCGCTCGCAGAAATCGCTCAGGCTGGCAAAGGCGCCCTCCTCACGGGCCTGCTGGATCGCCTCGATGGCGGCGCTGCCGGCTCCCTTGACGGCGCCGAGCCCGAAGCGGATCTGGCCGTCATGGACGGTAAAGCTGCGCTCCGAAGCGTTGATGTCGGGCGGCAGTACCTCGATGCCCATGGAGCGGACCTCGTTGATGTTCTTGATCACCTTGTCGGTGTTTTCCATGTCCTCGGTCAACAGCGCGGCCATGAATTCCACCGGGTAGTGGGCCTTGAGGTAGGCGGTATGGTAGGCGACCAGCGCGTAGGCCGCCGAGTGCGACTTGTTGAAGCCGTAGGCGGCGAATTTTTCCATCAGGTCGAAGACCGCTTCGGCCTTCTTCGCGTCGAGCTTGTTCTCGCGGGCGCCGGCGAGGAAGATTTCCTTCTGCTTGGCCATCTCCTCCGGCTTCTTCTTGCCCATCGCCCGGCGCAGCAGGTCGGCGCCGCCGAGGCTGTAATTGGCCAGCACCTGGGCGATCAGCATGACCTGTTCCTGGTAGACGATGACGCCGTAGGTGTCCTTGAGGATCGGCTCCAGCTGCGGGAAAGGGTAGTCGAATTCTTCCTGGCCGTGCTTGCGCTTGATGAAGGAGTCGACCATGCCCGAGCCGAGGGGACCCGGCCGGTAGAGGGCGACCATGGCGATCAGGTCTTCAAAACAGTTCGGCTTGAGCTTGACCAGGTATTCCTTCATCCCCGAGGATTCGAGCTGGAAGACCCCGGTCGTCTCGGCCCGTGACAACAGTTCATAGGTCTGCGGATCGTCGTCGGTCACCAGCCTGAGGTCGAAATCGGGATCGGCGCCATTGCGGATCAGCCGCACCGCGTTGTCGATGACGGTCAGAGTCTTCAGGCCGAGAAAGTCGAACTTGACAAGGCCGATCTTCTCGACGTAGCTCATGGCGTACTGGGTAACCTGGCCGCCCGATTTCTGGTCCTTGTAGAGGGGCAGGTAGTCGGAGAGCGGCTTCGGCGTCACCACCACCCCGGCAGCATGGGTTGAGGCGTGGCGGGTCAGGCCTTCCAGCGCCAGGGCGACCCGCATCAGCTCCTTGAGTTTGGGGTCGGACTGCTGCAGCTCGGCCAGTTTCGGTTCCTGCTGCATCGCCTCCTTGAGGGTGATGTTGAGCACCCCGGGGATCAGCTTGGCGATGCGGTCGACTTCGCCGTAGGTCATGCCCAGCGCCCGGCCGACATCGCGGATCACCCCCTTGGCCGCCATGGTGCCGAAGGTGATGATCTGGGCGACGTTCGGCTCGCCGTACTTGCGGCGCACGTAGTCGATCACCTCCTCCCGACCGTAGATGCAGAAATCGACGTCGATATCCGGCATCGAGATCCGCTCCGGGTTGAGAAAGCGTTCGAACAGCAGGTTGTAGGGCATCGGGTCGATGTCGGTGATGCGGATGGCGAAGGCGACCAGCGACCCGGCCGCGCTGCCGCGACCCGGGCCAACCGGGATATCGTGATCCTTGGCCCAGTTGATGAAATCGGCAACGATCAGGAAATAGCCGGGGAATCCCATCTGCTTGATACAGTCGAGTTCACGCTGCAGGCGATCCTGATAAGCCTTTTCATCCTCGGCGGAGAGATCGCGCAACTTGCGGATATCCACCAGGCGCGCCTCCAGCCCCTCGCGGGACATTTCTGCAAGAACGTCGTCGAGGCTCTTGTCGGCCGGTTTTTCATACTGGGGGAAATGGTAGGTGTTGAAATCGAACTCGATGTTGCAGCGCTCGGCAATACGCACCGTGTTGGCCAGCGCCTCCGGCTGATCCTTGAACAGGGCGGCCATCTCCTCCGGGGTCTTGACGTAGAACTCGTCGTTGGAGAAACGCATCCGCTTGGGGTCGTCCATGGTCTTGCCGGTCTGAATGCAGAGCAGCACTTCATGGGCATGAGCCTGTTCGCGGGTCAGGTAGTGGCAGTCATTGGTCGCCACCAGCGGCAGGTCGAGATCACGGGCGATCTGTTTCAAGCCATTGTTAACCGGCTCCTGTTCGGGAATGAAGTTTTCCTGAAGTTCGAGGAAGAAGCGGTTGTCATCGAAGATTTCCGCCATCTGCGCGGCACGTTGCCTGGCCTCATCGAGCCGGTCCAGGGTAATCAGCGTCGGGATTTCGCCGCCAAGACAGGCGGTCAGGGCGATCAGTCCCTCGTTGTGATCGCGCAGCAGTTCCCAGTCGATGCGCGGCTTGTAGTAGAAACCTTCGAGGTTGGCCGCCGACACCAGCTTGCAGAGATTGCGATAGCCGACCTGGTTCTGGCAGAGCAGCACCAGGTGGTAGGACGCCTCTGAAGAGCCGCGGGCGTCGGTCTTTTTGAAACGGGACTCGGGCGCGACATAGAGTTCGCTGCCGATAATCGGCTTGATCCCGGCATCGTTGGCCTTGAGATAGAACTCGACAGCGGCGTGCATGTTGCCGTGGTCGGTGACGGCGATAGCGGGCATTTTCAGATCCCTGGCGCGCTGCACCAGGTCACCGATCTTGATGGCCCCGTCAAGCAGGCTGTACTGACTGTGAAGATGCAGATGGACAAAGTTGGCGTGTTGCATAAGACCTTGGAATTCCAATAAGATAGAAAAACAAAAGGGAGGCGTCTGGTTTCCGGAGGCGACGACAGAAAGCGCGCCGAGTCTAGCATCCGCGGCGACGCGGGGTCAACATCAGGAACCGAGTATCGGCACCCCGAACTGACGGAGAAAATCGACCAGCTTGATCAGCGGCAGGCCGATCAGGGCGTTGTAGTCCTCGCCCTCCATGCGTTCCATCAGGGCGATGCCGAGTCCCTCGATCTTGAAGGAACCGGCGCAGTCGAGGGGCCGTTCCCGTTCGACGTAATCCTCGATTTCAGCGTCGGTCAGAGCCCGCAGTGAAACGCTGAAGGAGGCAAAATCGGTCAGTGCCTGCCCGCTGGCGCTGTCGAGCAGGGACAGGCCGGTATAGAACGTGTGGGTGCGGCCGGCCATGGCCTTCAACTGGCCCCGGGCCCGATGAGCGGTTTTCGGCTTGCCGAGAATGCGGCCGCGCGGATCGACGAAAACCTGGTCCGATCCGATGATCAGGGCGTCGGGATAACGTTCCGCCAGGCTTTCGGCCTTGAGCGCAGCAAGATGCTTGACCAGCAGTTCGGGGGCGACACTCTGGTTCAGTTCTTCGTCGCAGCGGGGAGCGGCGGCGATGAACCTGAGGCCCAGCTGGGAAAGCAGGCGACGACGGTAGGGGCTGGTGGATGCCAGGACAAGGGTGCGCATGGGGGCCTCCGGAAAGTTCCCCCTGTTTTAGCTCAGCGGCGAGGCAATTGCAAATTCTTTACCCCCGCGGAGTCCTGCCGCCAGGGCGTCGGCGCCTCGCGCACCAGCGGCTCAGAAAACACATCCCCCGAGGCGCCGGCAAGCGGCGCGTCACGCCGGAAGAGCGGCAGACCATTGCGCGCCCCATCGCTGGTGGAAAGCAGAGCCTCCTGAAGATCTTCCAGCAGTTGCTCGCGGTCGACACGGGCGAAAAAGTCCTTGAGGGCCAGAGGATCGAGATGCTGGTCGAGAAAGGTCACCTCACAGCGGCCGGCCGTGATCTCCACCAGCACTTCCCCTTCGTAGCTGCCGTCGCCGAGGATCCCCGAGATCAGCTCCCCGCCGGCCGCGGCCCGCGATTTCTCCCGCTTCCAGATATCCAGGTAGAGGATCTGTCCCGTCTCTGTCACGCTGTTCAGCAAGACCATGTTGACCTCCTGTAAGGTAGCAAGTTGGCTTCTCTTACAGGATATCCGGCCTTACGACAGAATAAGTCACACAATGTTGATGGCGTCGCAAAAACTCACCAGCAGCTGCGTTGCTGCGTTTGTCTCGCTGCTTCAACGTACGTAAGTACGCCTCATTGCTCGACAATCGCGCGCCTTGCTGCCGGCGCTTTTTGCTTAGCCAACACTCTTGATGCTTTTTGCAAAAGCATCAATGTTGATTCAGGAATATTTCTGCAGCGCGTACCGCAATCCGGCCGCGAAGCGGTCCCGCAACGGGGCGGGCTCCAGGACTTCGACGTGAGGAAGATAAGAATAAAGCCAGGCCAGCAATTCGGTTTCGCCGCTGACGGTCAGGCTCAGCTCAACGGCACCATCAGCCAGTTCACGAAGCTGCTGGCTCGGATGCCAGGTTCGTTCCCGCACCAGGTGGGCGATCTCGCCGGAAAATCGCACCCGCGCGGTGAACTCCTCCCCCTCGTCGATCAGACCGAAAGACTGGCCGGTCAGATCCTCGGCCCGGTAGTCCTCGGGAACCTCGAAGCGTTCATCGAGCAGTTCCACATCCTCCACGCGGTCGACCAGGAACAGTCGCAACGCCCCGCGGTTGTGGGCATAACCGCCGAGGTAGAGAGAATCCTTGTGAAACAGCAGGGTGTAAGGGTCAAACATGTACTCGACGGTGTCGCGGTGCGGAGGGGTGTAACGCAACCGACAGCGGTACTGATGAAGCAGCGCCCTGCGCAGCAGTTCAAGCTGCTTTTTTCTGCCGGCATAGTCACGGATGCCGAGGAACTTCGGCGCCGCGGCCGAAGCGATGCGCTCCAGGTGAGCGACGCTGCGCGGCGGCAGTACCGAGCGGATGCGGCCGAAGATGGCGTCAAGGTCATCCTGAAAAGGGGTTCCCCGCAGAAAACCGAGCTGCCCGCGGCAGAAGTAGAGGGTCATCAACTCTTCAAGAGAGAAAGCAACCGGCGGGATACGGGAAAAGCCGCTGACAAAACGGTGAACCGTACGGCCGTCGGCACCCGGTTCACTGACCAGCGGGTAGCCGGCGTCGCTGATCGCCTGCAGGTCACGATAAATGGTGCGCCGGGTGACACCGCACTCCTCGGCCAGTTCGTCGACGGTGGCACCATAGCGCGCCTCCAGGATGCGGATGACATCGTGCAGACGGGCGGCCTGGCTGTATTTCTTGGCCGGTTTTCCCCGGCGACGCGTTTCACCGCTCATGATCCCTCCCCGGCATACAGGTTGAGCACTAGCGCCGACCGGACTGAAGATGTTGGAAAAATCTCTGCATATGCTTTTCGATCCCGGCTTTGCGACGGTCGGCCCCGGGCTCGTCAGCCGACAGGGCGTAGGCGACCGAACGCAGCCGCAGCCGATGATCGTAGACCACCACCCGAAAAACCAGCGCCCCTTCGCCGATGCGGGAAAAGGTTGTGCCATAGACCACCTGGAAATGCCGCGGCCGGTCCCGCCAGTAGGCGGCGGTCATCCCCTGGATTTCAAACTGGTGGGAACGCTGCGGCGTGTCCGGAATCCGCACCTGGCCGAAGTCCCCGAAGATGCCGCGCAGTTCCGCCAGGCCGGCGGCCAGCTGGTGCCGCTCACGGGCAACCTGGTCGGCATCCCGACCCGGGTCGAGAAGATAATAACCGGCCACCAGGTCGAATCGGTCCTGCCGCAGCAGATTGATGCACTGGGCGGTAAAGGAACGGACCTGGAATTCACTGATCTGCTCCCCGGCCGCGACCGGTGTCACGGAAAGGAGCAGGAGCGACAGGCCGATGGTCAATCGGAGAAGAGGACGCATGAAAACAAGATTAGCAGGTCAGGCACGAGATGCAGTACCTGACCGCAATCTTCCGACCGACAACACAGAGATCGGTCCTACTCCCACTCAATCGTGGCCGGCGGTTTTGAAGAAATATCGTAGGCGACCCGGTTGACCCCCTTGACCTCGTTGATGATCCGGTTGGAGATGCGGGCCAGGTCTTCGTAGGGCATCGGGTACCAGCCGGCGGTCATGAAGTCCCTGGTTTCCACCGCGCGCAGTGCGACCACGTACTCGTAGGTACGTCCGTCCCCCATCACGCCGACGCTCTTGACCGGCAGGAAGACGGCGAAGGCCTGGCTGATCTTCTCGTAGTGGCCACTGCGGTAGAGTTCCTCGATGTAGATGGCATCGGCCTGGCGCAGGATGTCGGCGTACTCCTTCTTCACCTCGCCGAGAATGCGCACCCCCAGCCCCGGTCCGGGGAAGGGGTGCCGCCAGACCATCTGGTGCGGCAGGCCGAGTTCCTCGCCGATCGCCCGTACCTCGTCCTTGAACAGCTCGCGCAGCGGTTCGAGCAGCTTGAGCTTCATGTAGTCGGGCAGGCCGCCGACATTGTGATGGCTCTTGATATTGTGTGCCTTGCCGGTTTTGGCGCCCGCCGATTCGATCACGTCGGGATAGATGGTCCCCTGCGCCAGCCAGTTGGCGTCGGTGATTTTCTTCGACTCCTCCTCGAAGATATCGACGAACAGGCCGCCGATGATCTTGCGCTTGGCTTCCGGGTCGGTCACCCCGGCGAGCTTGCCGAGAAAGCGCTCCTCGGCGTCGACTCGGATCACCTTGACGCCGAGATTCTCGGCGAAGGTCGCCATCACCTGGTCCCCCTCACCGAGCCGCAGCAGGCCGTTGTCGACAAAGACACAGGTCAACTGGTCGCCGATGGCGCGATGGATCAGCGCCGCCGCCACCGACGAGTCGACCCCGCCGGAGAGACCGAGAATGACCTTGTCATCACCAACCTGGCCGCGGATGCGGCGGATCGCGTCCTCGATGATCTGCCCCGGGGTCCATTCACCGTGGCAGGCGCAGATCTTGCGGACGAAGGTGTCAATCAGCACCTCGCCGCGCGGGGTATGGTTGACCTCGGGGTGAAACTGCACTCCGTAGAGGTTGCGGGCAACGTTCTGGATGGCACAGACCGGCGCGTTCTCGGTCGCGGCGATCACCTCGAAGCCGTCAGGCACCTTCTCCACGTGATCGCCGTGGCTCATCCATACCGGGCTTTTGCCTTCGACGAAAAAACTGTCGAACAACGGCCCCGGCGTTCCTTGCCGCCGCAGTTCGGCATGACCGTATTCACGCTTGCCGGACGGCACCACGACGCCGCCGAAATGGTGGCAGAGCAGCTGCATACCGTAGCAGATGCCGAGCACCGGCACGCCAAGCTCGAACAGTTCCTCGGCGACCGCCGGAGCACCCTCCTCATAAACCGACTTGGGTCCGCCGGAGAGAATGATGCCCTTCGGCGCGAAGGCCCTGATGTCGGCCAGTGACATGTCAAAGGGATGCAGTTCGCAGTAAACGTGGGCTTCGCGTACCCGGCGGGCGATCAGCTGGGTGTACTGGGAGCCGAAATCGAGGATCAGAATCCGTTCCTGGTGAATATCCTGGGACATGGTATTTCCTGTGACCGGCCGGAATCGCGGCGGAGGGAAGAAACACCCGCGGAACGATCCTGCGATCGGCTCCGCGGGTGATCAGGTTAATTGCGTTCGATACGGTAGTTGGGGGCTTCGTGGGTGATATTGACATCGTGGACATGGGATTCACGCAACCCGGCATTGGTGATGCGCATGAACTGCCCCTTTTCCTGCAGTTCACGGATCGTCCGGCAACCGGTGTAGCCCATGCCGGCGCGCAGGCCGCCGAGCAGCTGATGAATATTGTCGGAGAGCGGCCCGCGGTAGGGAACCCGGCCCTCGATGCCCTCGGGAACCAGCTTGACGTCGTTGTCGACATCCCCCTGGAAATAGCGGTCCTTGCTGCCGCGCTTCATCGCCCCGAGGCTGCCCATGCCGCGGTAGGACTTGTAGGTACGACCCTGGTAGAGGATGGTTTCACCGGGGGACTCCTCGGTGCCGGCGAACAGTGAGCCGATCATGATCACGTCGGCACCGGCGGCAATCGCCTTGGGCAGTTCACCGGAATACTTGATGCCGCCGTCAGCGATCAACGACACCCCGTGCCGGCGGGTGACGGCGGACACATCGGCGATGGCGGTGATCTGCGGCACACCGACCCCGGCGACCACGCGGGTAGTACAGATCGATCCGGGACCGATGCCGACCTTGACGGCGTTGACGCCGGCCTTGATCAGGACCTCGGCGGCGGTGCCGGTGGCAATATTGCCGGCAATCAACTGCAGATCGGGATACTGGCGCCGGGTATCGACAACCGCGTCGATCACTCCCTGGGAATGGCCGTGGGCGGTGTCGATCACCACCACGTCAACCCCGGCGGCGACCAACTCGGCGAGTCGTTCCTCACGATCCGGACCGACTCCGATGGCGGCGCCGACACGCAAACGGCCGATGTCGTCCTTGCAGGAGTAGGGATACTTGCGGACCTTCTCGATGTCCTTGATGGTGATCAACCCCTTGAGGGCGTAGTCGTCATCAACCACCAGCAGTTTCTCGATGCGGTGGGCGTGCAGATGCTGCTTGGCCTCTTCAAGAGTCGTTCCGGGCGGCACGGTGACCAACTTCTCCCGGGTCATCACGTTGGCGATCGGCTGGTCGAGATTGGTTTCAAAGCGCAGGTCGCGGTTGGTCATGATACCGACAAGTTTGCCGTTCTTGCATACCGGCACCCCGGAAATCCGGTACTGCTTCATCACCGCCAGCGCTTCGAAGATCTTCTGCTCCGGCTCCATGGTGATCGGATCGACAATCATTCCCGACTCCGATTTCTTGACCTGGTCGACCTCGACCGCCTGCTCCTTCGGCGTCATGTTCTTGTGAATGATCCCCATTCCGCCTTCACGGGCCATGGTGATCGCGCTGCGCGATTCGGTCACGGTGTCCATGGCCGCCGAGAGCAGCGGCATGTTGAGGCGGATGGCCGGCGTCAGCCAGGTGGAAATATCGGCTTCCTTGGGCAGAATCTCGGAATGGGCGGGAAGCAGCAGAACATCATCGAAGGTCAGGCCTTCGCGTACCTCGGGGTCGAGCATGGGGATCTCCTTGCAGCTGAGATGCTGGAAAAAACGGGTGAAAAAATATAACCCGGAATACTAGGTCAGAGCCGGATGCGAGTCAACCGGAAACGACGCAAAAAAGACTCCGCCGGGGAGCTGTCAGTCAGGGATAAAATCGCTCCGGGAACGCACCTTTCCGGCAACAGCGACCAGCAGGTCGAGCGCCTGTTCCAGGTCGTTCAGATCAAGGACTTCCGATGGCGTATGCAGGTAGCGGGTCGGCACCCGCAGCAGGGCGGTCGCCACCCCGTTGCGGGAGAGCTGGATGACATTGGCATCGGTTCCGGTGCCGCGCGCCTCACCGATCACCTGCAGGGGGATCCCGGCCTCGGCGGCGGTGGCCCGCAGCAGCCCGAACAGGGCATGATTGATATTGGGCCCGCGCGAGAGCAGCGGTCCCTTCCCGAGGCGAACATCGCCGCTCTGCGCGGGACTGTGAGCCGGGGTATCGGTGCCATGACCGATTTCGACCGCGATTGCCACGTCCGGCGCGACCCCGAAGGCGCCGGGACCGGCTCCCCGCAGGCCGACCTCTTCCTGAACGGTGAACAGGGCGTGGATGTCGGCCGCCGGCCGCTTGCCCGCCGCCAGGCGACAGAAGGCCTCGGCCACCAGCCAGGCGCCCATCTTGTCATCCAGCGCCCGCGAAGTGATGCGCGTCCCCTGCAGCCGTTCGAGCCCGGCGGCGAACACCACCGGGTCACCGATCGCCACCAGCGCGCGGGCCTCTTCACCGTCGGCGCAACCGATATCGATAAACTGCTCGTCCAGCGGCACCACCCGCTCGCGCTCCTTGGCCTTAAGCAGGTGAATCGGTTTCTTGCCGACCACCCCGCGCAGGGGACCATTGGTCGTCTGCACGCTGACCCGCTGGCCCGGCACCAGGTGGGCGTCAACCCCGCCGAGGGGAGCGAAAAAGAGAAATCCGCGGTCATCGATGTGCCGCACCAGGAAACCGATCTCGTCACAGTGCGCGGTCAGCATCAGCCGCGGACGATGCTCCCCTTCCCCTTCGAGCACCGCCACCAGGTTGCCGAGCATGTCGACCTCGACCCGGTCGGCGCATGCTGCAACCCGCTGCCGCAGCAGGGCCCGTGCCGGCGCCTCGTAACCGGAGGGACTGGGGGATTCAAGCAGCTGTCTGAGAAAGGCGAAAGACTCGTCGGTCATAGGGATATCCGTCCTGGCTTCGTGTCGTTGGTCACTGCCGATGCGCAGCAAATATTTTTAACGGAGAGGCGCAGAGATGGAGAGTACGCAGAGACAAGAGTTTTCTCTCCGACTCTGCCTCTCTCCAGCTCTGCGTTAAACCTTTTCTACCCGCGCCACCAGCGCCGCCGAGTTGGCCAGCGCCTCGTCGACCCGGGCTTCGTCCAGTCCGGCGCCAAGCGCCACGCGGCGCATCAGTTCCGGGGAGAGAAGATCGCCGGGGGCGTGGGCATCGTTGTTGATCACCAGCTTCGCTCCAGTTTCCAGCGCCACACGGGCGACGTGCCCGTTGCACAGGGAGTGCCCCCGGCGGGTGGTCAGTTCGAGATGGATGCCGCGCTCAGCGGCCAGCCGGGCATCCTCAATGCTGATCAGGCCGGGGTGGGCGAGGATATCGATGTCGGCTTCCAACGCCGCGCGGTTGGTGCCCGCGGCAACTGGTTCAACGATGGTTTCACCGTGAACGATAATGATCCTGGCGCCGAGTCCGCGCGCTTCATCAGCCGCGGCGGCGATCTGCTGCGGCGGCACATGGGTCAGTTCGATCCCGGACAGCACAGTCAGTCCCCAGGCGCTGCCGAGTTCCCCGGCGACGCGGGCGACGCGGGGAATGATCAGGTCGAGGTTGGAACGATCGCCATGATCGGTCATCGCCAGGGCCCGGTAACCGGCCACCGCCGCCCGGCGGGCGAGTTCAGCCGGAATCAGTTCACCGTCGCTGAAAACCGTGTGGGTGTGCAGATCAATCATTGTCTCTCCAGTTCTCCGCTCGTACGGAACATCGCAAAATACGTCCCCCAGGCTGAGCAAAAATGTCCAGATGCAAGGCGTCCTCCGTACCCTCGCGGCATAAGGCGTACCAGAAGGTACGTCGTTGACGCGGGGGCAGGACAACGCCGCAGATGGGCGTTTTTCCTCAGCCGGTTGACGACAGGGTCAGCTCCACCGGGCTGCGGAACGGCTCGGCAAAGGCGTGCAGCAACTGCCGCAACCCCTGACGGTCTCCGGGTTCCAACCGCAGAACCCCGGGCCGCGGAACGGCACCGGCCAGGGGGACAACCGGGGCATCGCTGTGATGACGGAAAAATTCTTCGGCCCGGGCGGTCCCGCTGCTGCCCCCGAGGGACAGAACCCCCAGCAGGCGCCGGCAGAAAGGCCGCCAGAGCGGGGTCTTTTCCGCGTCGGTCGGCAGACAGAAAAGCCGCACGGAAAAATTCTCGGAAATCTTCAGTCGGCCGACATCCCCCAACGGCAGTTGTCCCGGATGCCTCAGTAATTCTCCTTCCGGCTCGAATTCCCGAATGCCCTGCAGAGCATCGAGGACATAGTTCAGATCCGCCGGGCTGTTGGCCAGCACCACCAGTTTGGCCGAAGCCTCCTCCAACAGGATATCACCTTCTCCCAGGCTGTCCTTGATGGCGATGATCTCCTCGGAACTGAGCAGTTGCCGGTCGTCATCATCCTCGGCGGTACGGGGCGCGGCGCCTAGCAGTCCCTTATCAAGCAGCACCTGCAGAATCTGCAGCACTTCGAGATCCGGACGACTGCAATGGTCGAGAATATCACCGACCCGATGATAATACTGCAGCAGCAGCAGAATTTCCTGGGTGGCGGGCCGCAGGCCACGCGGCAGATGGCCGTTCGGAACCTTGAGGACCAGCTTATCTTCGGGATGCGGCAGGGCATGCGCCTGAGCCGCCAGTTCATCCTGCTGCCGCAGGCCTTCCATGATCAGATGATCGGTCGGCGTGGTGATCCGGGCTTCTTCCCCGCTCACCCCCGGCCTGAAGTGAAAGGTTCCCTCAGTCCAGGCAAGCATACGGAAAAAAGCTTTTTCTCCCTGCAGCCGACCGAGCCGGGCATTGCAGACCAGGCCGCCGAGCAGGGCGATACTCCCCTGTCGGTCGCCATGACGGAGGGTCAGCAGACCATCCTTGCGGTTGAGGCTGAAAATCTGCAGCAGGTCCACCAGCGAGATCTGGTTCAGGTGGCCCTCGACCTCCTGTTCTTCACAACCGACCTGGCGGGTCTGTTCCAGCCGCCGGCAATAGGCCAGCAGGGCGCCGAGCAGCTGTTCCTGGTTGAAGGGACGGACGAAGAACTGGTCCCGGTGACGCTGAAAACCGTCCACCTCCTCCCCTTCCCGGCCGATAAAGACAAAGGCGATCCCCTCGGTGCGCGGGTTGGCGCGCAGAATCTGCGCCAGCCGCGAGGCCGGCAGCAACGCCAGGTCGGTCTCCAGGATCATCAATGCCGGGCCGGTGGTCAGCGCCATTTCCAGGGCACGGGCACCGTCCTCGCAATTGAGGATATCGAAGCCCTGCGCCCGCAACTGTCCGGCCAGAGTAAGCAGATCGTCCCGGCTGCTGACGAGAATGATTTTGCGTGAATGGGACGGCATGGGCATCCTTAAATCTTCGGCTGCAGCCGGTACTGCACCTGCAGCTTGGCAATCATGTTCTCGACAAAGTAGAAATCGGAGCTGTGAAACCCGACCAGTTCATCACCCCGCCTGCGGGCGAACAGGGCATAGGCGTAATCTTCGTTGAGATAGAGCAGAAAACTGACGCGGGTAAAATGTTCATCATCAATATGAATCGGCACCACCCGCTGCAGTTCCCAATTGACACGATGGCGGCCACCGAGCAGAAACAGGCTGGTTGCCGAACGCTCGATGGCATCCAGATCGGGAAGGTTCCGCCGTTCTTCATCGAAATCCCGGCAACCACGGTAGATAATCCCCCGCACCCGCCGCGATTCAACAACATCCCGGCAGAAACTTTTCTGCAGCTCCCGGAACTGCCAGAGCGGCATGCGGAAATAGCTGCTCGACAGCTCATCCTGAAACGCCTGCAACCGTGACGAAACCTTCAGCGCGGGGCCGCTGAAGTCATAATCAGCGGGAGCCCCGAGCAACCGACCGACCACCCCCCAGAAGGAACTCTGCTCCATGCCCCCACGATGATAGAGACTGTGCTGCAGGCGTTCCTGGCGCCGCGCGGCCACGGCGATCAGCTCCTCGAAACTTTCACCGTCAACCGGGTAGGCGGCCGAACGCAGGAAAACCTTGATTGGATAGCTCTTCTTCAGGTCGCAGAGGGTCAGCTTGCCGGACAACGCCCGACGGATGCGCTGCTGGGTGACCAGAGATCCCCAGTAATCGGTCTCCGGCAGCATGATGTAGTACATGCCGGGAGCCGCCAGCGCCATGATATCGGCATCCCGCAGGGCGGTGTTGATAATCTCCACCAGCCGCGCCATCGCCTCGTCGAGGTCACGGTCGCGGAAGTGGGCGGCCAGTTCGGCATAATTGACCACGTTGAGCTTGATAAAGGAAAGATTGCGGTTGTACCGCCTGGCCTTGTGCAGTTCCTTGGCGACATGGTCGCGAAAATAAGCCATTTTATAGGCTTCGCTGTGGGGAATGCGCAGGCTGTCGTGGGCCAGGCTGCGGTAGGTCAGGACATTGTGCAGCGCGGTCGCGGCGAACTCGCTGACCATCTCGGCGCGTTTCAGGTCGTGGCGGTTGAAGGCCTCGCGCCCGGTCGGCGCCTCGATCCGGATGACCGCCAGGCTCTCCTGTTCCACCTGCAGCGGAATCAGCATGCCGCGGCCGTTGTCATCGAGGGCCGGCACCCCGCTGCGAAACAGACGCTCCTCGCCGGCACCCGGCTCAAGTTTTTCCCGCCCCGGGGCAACCCGCACCAGCCCCCGCCGGCAACGCAGACGGAAACTGTGGCCGCCGTAGGCGACCAGCCACAGCAGCCCTCCCTCGGCGCGCAGCATCTCCATCAGGGTGTCGAGAATCAGGTCGCCGAGCCGGTCAATGTCATGCACCCGCAGAAAAGCGAGGCATTTTCGATAATAGGCGAGCAGGGAATTGAACTCGATATTTTCATGCATCAACCGCTGGTGTTCACTGCCGAGACTCTGGCGGAACAGGATGCGGTTGATCACCAGCAGGAATTCATCGGGATTGATCGGTTTGAGCAGGTACTCGGAAACCCCGCGCTTCATCGCCTCGACCGCCAGAGAGACATCCTCGCGGGCGGTGACCACCATGATTTCCTGGTCGGGATTGAACTTCTTGATCGCCGCCGAGGTCTCGACGCCGTTCATACCGTCCATGTCCATGTCGGTGATGACCAGGTCAAAATCCTCGCGCCGCAGCCACTTCAGGGCTTCCGCCCCGCTGGCGGCGGTGCGCACCCGGTAGCCCTCCTCGCTCAGCAACTCCTGGTAGAAGTTGCGGAAAAAGGCTTCATCATCGATGGCGAGGATACGTCCCTTGGACATGTGATTCCCTCAGTGAGGCTTAAACCACTGGAATGGGGTCGCCAAACCTTTTTTAACGGAGAGGCGGAGAGGAACAGAGACGGAGAGAAAATTTTTCGGGTTTAAAACCTGACACCTGCTTTTGGTTTTCTCTGCGTCCTCTCCCCCTCTGCGACTCTCCGTTAAATGAGTTTTTGACCTTCTTGGCGGCCTTCCGCTTTTGCCTCAGCAAAACTTCAATCAACCCGTTCGCCAACCTGTGAATTGCGCAACGAGCGGGTCACCCTGACCTGTACCATACGACCGACCAGCTCCGTCGGACCACTGAAATTGACGATCCGGTTCCAGCTTGAACGGCCGAACAGCTGACCTTCGCCCTGACGGCTGGTTCCTTCAACCAGCACCTCCAGGGTCTTGCCGACATCCTCCTGCCAGGCCTCTTCACTGATCCGGTTCTGCAGCTTCAGCAGCCGCTCGAAGCGCTCCTGCCTGACCTCGCGCGGAGTATCATCCGGCAGCTCGGCGGCGGCGGTGCCGGGACGCGGCGAGTAGAGGAAGGTGTAGGCATCGCTGTAGCGCAGGGTTTCGACCAGCCGCAGCGTGCCGAGAAAATCCTCCTCGGTCTCTCCGGGAAAACCGACAATCAGGTCGGTGGTCAGGCGGATATCAGGGCAGACCGTCTTGAGCCGTTCGACCCTGCCGAGATAGTCGGCGACGGTATAGCCGCGGTTCATCATCCGCAGCACCCGGTCGGATCCGGCCTGGAGGGGAAGATGCAGGTGATGTGCCAGCTTCCCGCACTCGCCGAAGCAGTCGATCAATTGATCAGAAAGATCTTTGGGATGGGAGGTGGTAAAGCGGATACGCTCAATGCCGTCGACCCGATGAACCGCGCGCAGCAACTCGGCGAAACTCTTCTCTCCGGCATCCCTGGCGCCGTAGGAGTTGACGTTCTGACCGATCAGTGTCACCTCGCGGACCCCGTCGGCGGCGAGCTGCCTGATTTCCTCAAGGATTTCTCCGCTCGGTCGGCTCACCTCGCGACCGCGGACATGCGGCACGATGCAGTAGGAGCAAAAGTTGTCACATCCCTGCATCACCGTAACAAAACGGGTCACGCTCTCCGATCCGCTGCGCTGCGGGAACAGCCGCAGCCGGGTCTCGCGATCGAGAAATTCAACCTCGTGACAACGTTCCCGATTCTCCTCCACCCGCCGCACCAGTTCGGGCAGTTTATGGATGTTGTGGGTACCGAACACCAGGTCGAGATGAGGAATTTTTTTCAGAAAGGCCGCGCCTTCCTGCTGAGCGACACAGCCGCCGACAGCGACAATCAGACCGGGATTTTTTTCCTTGAGAGGTTTGAAGCGGCCGAGGTGACCGATCACCTTCCGCTCGGCCTTGTCACGCACCGAACAGGTGTTGAGCAGGATCAGGTCGGCATCCTCAGCCCGGTCGGTCTGCCGGTAGCCGATCTCTTCGAGCAGAACAACAATCCGCTCGGAATCGACCACGTTCATCTGGCAGCCGAAGGTTTCAAGATAGAATTGCTTGGACATGCGTCAACGACTTTCATTCTCAGGCCCCTGCCGGACCCGAAGCTATCGAGCTGTTGAAAAAGCCACGTTCCCCAGGCTGAGCAAAAATGTCCAGATGCAAGGCGTCCGTAGCCCCGCGGAATAAGGCGTACCGGAAGGTACGTCGTTGACGCGGGGTGAGGATAACGCAGCAGATGGGCGTTTTTCATCAGCCGACAATGAAACCTGAATCAGTGGGTCCCTTGTCGGCGAACAGCACAACTCATTGATCTGCCTGAGCTTCCCAAAAATCCCCAGCGAACCTATGGGTGCGCTTCAGATTTTTGAAAACCTCATCCAGACCAAGCAGCTGCACTCTCCATCCAACAGAAACTCACTGATTCAGGTGGAAACGAAACAGGGGCCGATACTAAGCTCTGCCGGAGCGGAAAGTCAATTAATGATGGCGGCACTTTTTGTTTGACCGACAACATTGTTGTTTTCCTGCGAAGGCCTCAATTATCCCCGCCACAGAGCACGCCGCTGTCGCGCATTGCCTGCTCCAGCAGGTCGGTCAACCGGCGGGGGTACTCGATACAGCAGAGCTTCAACCGCTGCCGGTCTCGGGAGATGACCAGCACGCTGCCGAGCTGTTCACCATGGGGCTGCAGGCAGAAATAGGCAACCTGATCGAGCGGCATCGAGAACCACTTGCCCCCCCGCAACCCACGTCGCAGCAGAAGACGGCGATCCGTAACGGCATAGCGGACCTGCTCCCACTCCAGGCGGGCCAGCAACAGGTGACCGAAAGCCAGGTAGAGACCGATCAGCCAGACCGGAATCGGAATCCAGGCCAGCAGCGGCAGATCGTAGACCGCGGCGAGCTGCAGGCCGATCGATTCCCACCAGGCTGCCAACACCACCAGCAGCAGACCGAACAGGCTGTGCTTCCAGTTGCGGAAGGTATAGCAGCGCGGGGCCGGTTTCGCTTCCCAGCGCAATGACTCTCCAGCTTCCAGCTGTCCGCCCCAGCTCATCGCCGCCCCGCCAGTCGGGCCGCCCTACGGGCCGCGGCCTGCCCCAGTTCACCGCGTGCATCGGCCCGGGCAACGGCCTGGTAAAGCTGCAGCGCCTCTCGGCTGCGGTCGGTTTTCTCATACCCTTCGGCCAGCAGGAAACCGCCCTGGGCGGTGGGATAGAGGTCCATGCTGCGTTCCAGCTGGGTGACGGCGCGTGCGGTTTTGTGCTGCTGCAGCAGAACATAACCGAGGCCCAGTCGCGAACGATAATAATCCCCCTGCAGCCGAACCGCCCGGGCCAGGTGGCGCCGTGCCGACCGCGGATCCCCGGCCTTCAGGTAGGCCATGCCGAGTCCGGTCAGAATCAGCGCCTGGTCGGGAGCTTTGGCCGCCGCCTGCAGATAGGTCGCGATGGCGCCGTTCAGGTCTCCCTTGCGTTCCTGCAGACGGGCCCGGTCATAAAGCCGGTAACCCGGTTCAAGGGTTCGGAGGTTCCGGACAGCTGCCTGAAAGGGGTCGACATCGAGACGATAGGCCGGGTTGTTGAGGGTGGCGGCATAACGCTGCCGGACATAAGCGTCATTGGCCCGCATCCGGTCCCTGGAAAAGGGGTGGGAGCGGAACAATCCGGCCAGCCAGCTCGGCCGGGCGCCCCCTTCGATCTGACGATAGAAATACTCCTGGACCTGAACCGACCCCAGCGGATTGTAGCCGGCCTTGACCATGTAATCGATCCCGAGGCGGTCCGCTTCGCTCTCCTGCTCGCGGCTGTAGGTCTTGTCAATCAAACCGGCAGCCAGCTGTCCGGTCGGACCCGCCAGGCCGGCATAGGGGGTCTGGTCGGCGGCCGCTCCAAGAACCGCCAGCCCCAGGTTCAGAAGCGATTCACGCTGCATCCCCTGCACCGCGTGGCGGGCGGTGACATGACCGATTTCATGCCCCAGCACCGCCGCCAGCTGCGCCTCGTTCTGCAGACCGACCAGCAACCCGCGGCTGATGGCGATAGAGCCGCCCGGCAGAGCGAAGGCGTTGGGAGACGAATCATTGACGACCTTGAAGCGATAGGGCAGATCGGGACGATGACTGACCCGCGCCAGTCGCATGCCGACCCGGTTGACATAGGCATCAAGCTCCGGATCTGGGAAGTCCGCTCCCATTTTCTGCAGGATTCGCGGAAAAGCTTTCTGTCCCATCTCGATTTCCTGCTGAGTGGAAACCGGGCTCAGGGCCAGTTCATTGCGGCCGGTGACCGGGTTGACGGCGCAGCCGGTCAGCGCCAGGGCACAGCAGAACCAGAGTAGTTTTTGCCACATGAAGGTAGAACCTCGCGTTGAAAACAATGATGATCCGTGCAGGATAAGATGAAAGATCGATCGGCGCAAGCCCGACAGCGGCCCCTTCGTTGCCCAAACCTGCCGGGATGAAAAAATCATCATCATTTTTTACTGGCCAAATACAATCCATTTCAATTAATATTGGCGGGTTTGCCAAAAGATGACAACATACCTCTAACCCGAGTAAAGTGAAACCATGCAGCAGGAAATTCGCAACATCGCCATTATCGCCCATGTCGACCACGGTAAAACCACCCTGGTCGATGCCATGCTGAGACAATCCGGGGTTTTCCGCGAGAACCAGGAGATCACCGAACGGGTCATGGACAGCAATGACCTGGAGAAGGAACGCGGCATCACCATCCTGTCGAAAAACCTTTCCATTCACCATTCCGGCCTGAAAATCAATATTGTCGACACCCCCGGTCACGCCGACTTCGGCGGCGAGGTGGAGCGGGTGCTGACCATGGTCGACTCGGTGCTGCTGCTGGTCGATGCCTTCGACGGGCCGATGCCGCAAACCCGCTTCGTGTTGAAGAAGTCACTGGACCTGGGGCTGCGACCCATCGTCGTGATCAACAAGATCGACCGCCCCGGCGCCCGACCGGACGATGTCGTCGACATGGTTTTCGATCTCTTCTGCGAACTGAACGCCAACGAAGAACAGCTCGATTTCCCAATTGTCTATTCCAGCGCCAAACTTGGTTTCGCCCGTTTCGAGATCGACAGTGACAACCAGGACCTGGAGCCGCTGTTCGACACCATCCGCGACCATGTACCGGCCCCGACGGGAGATCCGCAGGCCGACTTCCAACTGCTGGTGACCAGCATCGACTATGATGACTACATCGGCCGCATCGCCACCGGGAAAATTTTCAATGGCCGGGTCAAGGCGGGCGAACAGATCACTATGATCAAACGCGACGGCAGCGTCATTCGGGGCCGGATCTCCAAGCTGCTCGGCTACCAGGGCCTGAAGCAGGTGGAACTGGAAACCGCAGCGGCCGGCGACATCGTCTCCATCGCCGGGTTTGAAGAGATCGGCATCGGCGAGACCTTCGCCGGGGGTGAAAACCCGACCGCCCTGCCCTGCATCAACATCGACGAACCGACTCTGTCGATGAACTTCATCGTCAGCAACTCCCCGTTCGCCGGCCGCGAAGGGAAGTATGTCACTTCGCGCAATATACGCGACCGCCTGTTCCGCGAGTTGCGGACCAACGTCTCGCTGCGGGTGGAAGAAACCGACAACACCGATACCTTCAAGGTTTCCGGCCGCGGCGAACTGCACCTTTCGATTCTGATCGAAAACATGCGCCGGGAAGGTTATGAATTCTCCGTCTCCAAGCCGGAGGTTATTTTCCGTGAAGAAAACGGTCAACGGGTCGAACCGCTGGAGAACCTGACCATCGACGTTCCGGAGGAGTTCCAGGGGACGGTGATCGAGAAACTTGGTCCGCGCAAGGCGGAGATGGTTGCGATGGAAAATCTCGACGGCGTCAATCGGCTCGAATTCGTCATTCCGGCACGCGGCCTGATCGGCTTTCGCACCGAGTTTCTGACCGACACCCGCGGCACCGGGGTGATGAACCACACGTTTCACAGCTACGGCCCCTACCGGGGACCGATCCCGGGGCGCAAGAACGGCGTGCTGATCGCCATGGAAGCCTGCGAAACGGTCGCCTACGGCCTGTTCGGGCTGCAGGATCGCGGCATCCTCTTTGTCGGACCGGGGGTTTCGGTCTACGAGGGGATGATTATCGGCCAGCACGCCAAGGAAAACGATCTGGTGGTCAATGCCGGCAAGGGGAAGAAACTGACCAACGTCCGCGCTTCAGGGTCGGACGAAGCGGTGCGCCTGACCCCGCCGCGCATCCTCTCGCTGGAACAGGCGCTGGAATTCATCGATGACGATGAACTGGTCGAGGTGACCCCGAAGTCGATCCGCCTGCGGAAAAAGATCCTCAACGCCAACGAACGGAAGAAAAGCGAAAAACGCCGCAACGAGAGCAGCTGATCGTTCTGGCCCGGACCTGCCGGCTGTTTTGCGGACCGAGGGTGACGGGACGGGGAGATGCGAGGCACCGAATCGGTGAAGGCAACGAAGCAGATTCATCCGTAACGGCAGCCGAATCCCGAAATTGCCGGTGGATTTGAGTCCGAAATAAGGGCTTGAAATAAGGCCCGCAGGGCCTTACCATGAAATCCCATATTGCCGGCCGGCGGTATGGGATTTTATCAGGCGAATGTGCTCTTCAGGAGGTGACCGCGTGGAAAAGAAGCTGACCGCCAAGCAGTGCCGGACGCTGCTCGAAATCGCCCGCCAGGCCATCGAGCACGCTGTTCAGGAACAGCCCTTCGAGCCGGAACCGCGCGAAGAAAAAGCCCTCAACATGCGCAACGGCTGTTTTGTCAGCATCCACCAGAAAGGCGAGTTGCGCGGCTGCATCGGCAACTTTCAGGCCGAATTGCCGCTTTTTCGCGAGGTCGCCCGAATGGCCATCTCCTCGGCGACCCAGGATCCCCGTTTCTACCCCGTCCAGCAGGACGAACTGGCTGACCTGAAGCTTGAGATTTCAGTTCTCTCCCCACTGCAGAAGATAGAAGATATCTCCGAGATCCAGGTTGGAAAGCACGGCATCTATCTTGAGAAAAGCTTCCACCGCGGCGTACTTCTGCCCCAGGTTGCGCCGGAACATGGTTGGGATCGGGATGAATTCCTCAAACAGACTTGCATCAAGGCGGGTCTTCCCACCAACGCCTGGCAGGGCGACGACGCCGATATCTACATCTTCACGGCACAGATCTTCAGCGAGAAATAATCTGAAAGGTACGTCGTTGACGCAGGGCAAGGATGGGCGTTGTTGCTCAGCCCGCTGAACGCGGAACAGAATGCAGTTCCTGCCGACGATTCCACCAGATGATGGCTTCCCGCAGGGTCGCCAGATGCTCCTCATCGGCACGGGCCAGGCCCGCGAAAAGCTGACGGATACGTTGATCCTCGATATAAAGGCTGTTGTCGAGATGGATGCGGATAAAATCCTTCTCCAGCTGCAGGGCTGTTTTCAGGGCCTGCTCCGCCGTACATGGCTCGTGATGCAGGTCCTGGAATTTGGCCCGGATCCGATCAAGACCGGCCGCAATTCTCTCCCAGGCAACGCGCTTGACATCACCCAGCGCCCCTTCCGGCAACTCCAGCGCCAAGTCGAACTGGCGGGCATGGTCTTCCTCATCCCGCGCCAGTTGCGTGAAGGTCTCGCGCAATCGTTCCGGGAAATTGCCCTGAGCGGCAAAATGCTGGTAGATGCGGCTGGCCAGCAATTCGATCTTGCAGCAATCGTTGAGATACCCGCGCATTGAACGTCTCCCTCGTCAACAACCCCAACGCCGGATGACCCGAACTCTGTGCCATGACACGACCGGCGTGTCAAATGTGCAACTTCGGCACAGTTCCTGATCCGCGTCCACCACGGAGAATAGCGGTGTTTCCCATGAAACTTGCCTGAATTACAGGGGAATTCATTTTCCCTTTAAAAACAACATGTTTTGGCACCAGAGATGCATTAAAAAAGGGCAGGTGTCGCTGACGACACTGTCGGCAGGAGACCAGAACATGCGTATGGTACTGAGACACAGAAATCACTGGAGAAACCTTTTTCATTCCCTGGATCGCCCCCGCGTCCCCCGGGAACGCGCCGGGAACCTGAGACGCAGGCTGTTCCTGCATATCCTCCCCTTCATGCTGATGCTGCTGGCCGTAAGCTGGTTGTCGTTGATGGCCGGCCACTCGATCGAGCAATCCAAGCTGCCCTCCGGCTATGCCAGCCTGGAACACCACTGAAACATCACCCTCCATCAACGCCCCATCCCAAAAAAATTGTGGTGAACCTGTCCTGACAGCAGACTTGCAGCCGGATGCCCGGGTTTTTCTTCCGCCGGAAAACCGATCCCCACCACCGCTTCGACCCGCAACTCTTCCGGTAGCCCTAGCAACCGGCGGATATAGTCCTCAGCGCTGATGTTGTCATCATGATCGCGCAGACGGATCTGTGCCCAGCAGCTGCCCAGTCCCAGCGAGGCCGCGGTCAACTGCAGGATGATGGCGGCAATCGCGCAATCTTCGATCCAGACATCCGACTTGCGAGGATCGGCGGCCACCACCACGGCCAGCGACGCGTCGGCGAGAAAAGCCGAACCATGACGCTTGCAGGCGGCCAGTTTTGTCAGCAGTGCGGGGTCATCAACAACAATGAATTCCCAGGGGTTGCGCCCCCGGGAACTGGGAGAACGCAGAACCGCCTCGATCAGCTGTTGCTGTGTTTCAGCAGCCACGGGACGGGACTGGAATTTGCGGATACTGCGTCTGCGACGGAGCAGTTCAAGCATCGACATCCTCCGACTGAAATTGTTTGAGATAGGCCTCAACAGCCTGTGACAGACCTTCCGGTACCCCCAGGAACTCTACGCCGAAGCCCTGCGGAAGCTTCAGATTGCGGCGCGGAAACCCTTGGTTGAGCCAGGTGACGCGTCCCTGAACGGTAAACTGTTCGGTGCTGACCGTCGGCAGCATGAAACTGAGGTCGATCTGTTTGTCCGGCGGCAGTTCATCGCGATATTCAACGTAGAGTCCATGCCGGCTGATGTCATGACCGCGCCCCCGGCAGTCCCGGCCGGCGATGGTGAAATCGATCGTCATCTGGCAGGACACCCGGCGTTCGCGGCGCTCGATATGGAACAGGAAACGATGGCCGAGGTTGAGAAACTCCTCCCTGCCGAACGGCTTGGTCAGGTAGCCGTCGCAGCCGCTCGCCTCGACCTCGTCGACCCCGGCGTCCCGTTCGGGGGTAAAGATGATGATCACCGGGATCCCGGCGGTGCGGGCATCGGCCTTGAGACGCCGGCAACATTCCAACCCCGACATCTGCGGCATCCCGGCATCGAGATAGATCAATGCCGGTTGTTCGGCAATGGCGAGGTCAAATGCCTCCAGGCCGCTGCCCGCGGTGAACACCTTCGCCGGGGTCCGTTGAAAGTAGGTCTGCATGACATCGCGAAAAAAAGCGATGTCATCAACCAGCAGAATTTTCGGCAACTCTTTGGTCTGGGTCACATTCCGGCTCCCGGCGTTTTTTCACGACCTGTTTCCGTAATGACAGAATGCCTCCGGGCTGTGACCGCCCGCAGTCAGGCACCCTGCGTCCTCAGCGGGCCTGAACCAGTTTTGAAATGGCCCTGAACTCGGGCACCCGGGAGTCCCGCATCAACTGAAACAGCACGGTTTCAGCGCAGCTCACCACGGCGCCAGCGTCCCGGGCCAGCTGCAGGGCGGTGCGGTAATCACCACGCCGCCGCGAACAGATGCCGTCCCGCACCAGGTGAACATGATAGCCGGCATCGAGCAGCCCGAGCACGGTCTGGTAGACGCAGATATGGGCCTCAACCCCGGTGACGATGACCTGCGAGCGCCCCAACTCCCGCATCCGTTCCATGAAGCTCGGCTCGCCGCAGCAACCGAAACTGGTCTTCTCGATCACTCCGGAAGCGCAGGCCTGCTGCAGTTCGGGAACCGTCGGGCCCAGGCCTTTAGGGTACTGCTCGGTGGTCACCACGGGAATCTTCAGCTCCTCGGCCCCTTTGATCAGCAGGTCGATGGCACCGAGCATCTCCCGGTACTGTTCCGCCGGAAAGGTCGGAGCGAGTTTCTCCTGCACATCGACAACCAGCAGGGTCGCCTGGTGACGGTCAATTTTGAAACGATCCAGCATGCCCATATTCTTCTCCTTTATACCCCGGCAACCTTCAGCGTGCTTCGGGGGCAGCGAGCAGCGCCCGCAGTTTTTCCAGTTTGGCTGTAATTGCCGCTTCGACCCGGTCGGGTCCGAACATCCAGGTCAGCTGGCCGACCATCAGCGTCACATCGGCCAGTTCGTTGATGATCGCCTCGGCACCGACCCGGTCCCGCTTGAAATGCTTCAGGCCGGCGATCAGTTCGGCACACTCCTCAACCATCTGGTCGTATTGCGCCTCTTCCCCCCACTTGGCGAGGGTGGCGCGGTAAATCTCGGTCAGGTCGGCGTTGTTCATCAGATCTCCAACAAGCTGTTTAAGACAGAATATTTCATCATTTCCATCCTCTGGTGACCACTGCAAATGCTATGTTACCCTATTCAAACGACCAAAACAGCCATTAACATCAAAAAAAACAGGCAGCCGGCAAAACTGCCAACCACCTGTTTTCAATGTGGTACCCGGAGCCGGACTCGAACCGGCACGGACTAGGTCCAGGGGATTTTAAGTCCCCGGTGTCTACCAATTCCACCATCCGGGCAAGTGCGGCTATGTATTACAAATTCATCCTAATGTGTCAATCGAAAAGCAGGAGGAATGATGGCGAAGAAGCTGTTGAAATGCCCTGATTGCGGGGCAACGATCACAACCTGGCGGAATCCTTTTCCAACCGTCGACATCATCATCCGGCGGAGCCGGCAGGTCCTGCTGATCGAACGAAAGAATGAACCGCTCGGCTGGGCCCTGCCGGGCGGCTTTGTCGATTACGGCGAATCGCTGGAGGATGCCGCCCGTCGCGAGGCGCGGGAGGAGACCGGCCTGGAGCTGCTGAACCTGCGCCAGTTCCGAGCCTATTCGGACCCGGAACGCGATCCGCGCCAGCATAACATTTCGCTGGTCTTCAGCGCTGAAACGACCGATGAGGCGGTGGCGGGTGACGATGCCGCCGGGGTGAAGTGGTTCGACCTCGACGCGCTGCCGAAAAAGCTCTGTTTCGATCACGCCCGCATTCTGGCCGAATTTAGAGCCAGCTGTTTCGGCGGTAGCGGCCGCCGTCTTGCCCCCTTCTTCTGAACCGGATCAGCCTTAGACCTGAATCCGTGGGTTCATGGCGGATGAAGAGTGCAAGGGCTTGATCTGAATTCACTTTCCAAAAATCTGAGGCGCACCCATAGGTTCGCCGGTGATTTTTGGAAAGTGCAGACGGGTCAATGACTTGTGCTGTTCGCCGACAATGAATTCACGGATTCAGGTCTGAATCCGTGACAGTTCCGGCTGTTCGGCGAGCAGTCCGTGCTTGCCGCAGAGGCGGAAAAAAAGTTCCAGACCGCGACGATGCCGGTCCTGAAAATCGTAGGACATCTGCCGCCAGTAGCTGACCAGACCCTCCTCCCCGAGCCAACTCCGCTCTGGAGTCACGGCCGCCAGCGCCTGCAGATCCGACTCCGCCATCTCCCTCGCGGCGGCCAACTGACGGACAAACCGGGACAGTTCCTCCGGTTTCGCCGCCGCGGCGTCGCGCCGGACAATCCACAGGGCGAAAACAAAGGGCAGCCCGGTATGCCGGAACCAGAGTTCGCCGAGATCGTAAATCTTCCCCCCCCCCCCCCGCATGGCGGCACGCAGGGCCCGGTCACCGATCAACAGCGCGCTGCCGCCGTCGGCGATAACCTCCTCGACCGAGCCCCCCGGAACCTCACAGTCCAGGTCACGACAACCATGAAATTCGCGCAGCAGCACCTGCAGCAGATTGATCGAGGTCGCCGACTCGCCGGTGACCGCAATGCTCTTTCCGGACAATTCTTCCAGGGCGACAGGACTGAAAAGCAACACGCTCCGAACCGGACCGTTCGAGCTGATCGAATGTCCCGGCAACAGCTGGTAATCTCGCCAGTGCAGGGCGTATTCAAAGGAACTGGACGGGCTCAGATCGATGTCACCGGCGGCAAGCAGTCGATTGAGTTCGGATGGCACACCGGAGACGATCTCTCCGTTGAAACCACTCTGATGGAGAAAGTGAAAAAACGGCACGCAATTGACATAACTGATGTGGCCGACGCGCAGAGTCATGCTTCAATCCATGGTGAAAGGTTGATCGGTGAGACCGCCTTCGGATCGCTGCAGGCGGATACCCTCTTTTTCCAGCAGTTCCCCGGTGGCGCGGTAGTAACCGCTCAGAGCGATGTTGTAATCGGCCAGGGCGGCAATCTGGTCGGTCCGCGCCCGGGCGAGATCCTCCTCGCCCTCCAGAAGGTCGCGCGTTGTGCCCAGACCGACATTCTTGCGACCGACAAGGATCCGCAGTTTCTCTTCAGCCAGCCGACGTTCGGTCGTCGCCGCGGCGATTTTGGCCCGGCTGACATCGAGCAGGCGGATGGCCTGGCGAATTTCATTGCGCAACCGGGCCTGCAACTGGCCGATTGCGGCGTGTTGGCTCTTCAGTTTCAGCCGAGTACGATTCAACTCTTCCCGCGCGGCCCGGTTGCCGAGCGGATAACTGAAATTAAGGCCGATCTGCCAGTTGCGAAGATCGGAGCGGGGCATGAAATCAACCGACTCATTGTAATTCTGCCCGACCCCCTTGTGGGAATAGCTGGCCTGCAAATCGAGCGCGGGGAGCGTCTGGTTGTGGTTGATATCCCGTTCAATTTCCAGCTTTTCACTTTGCCGCAGCAGGGCCTGAAGTTCCGGTCGTTTTTTCAGAGCCGTGCGAAAAGCCCGCGCCTCATCAGTCTCTACCTCCGGTTGACCAAGCCTGTCTTCGGCGACACGGGGGATCGTCGGGCGGTTGAGCAGCAATGCCAATTGATCCAGAACATCGTGATAGGCCCGCTCAGCATCCAGTCGATCCCGCTCGCGACTCTGCACCCCGACTTCAGCTTCAAGCACCTCGACCGGCGGGAGAACACCGGCAGCCACCCGCGCCCGATTTTCCTCAAGGATGGTCCGGGCCAACTTGACCGATGTCGTTCGGTACGCAAGGTCATCCCTTGCCCGCAAGACGTTGAAATAGGTACTCCTCACCTCCATCAACAGGTCGAGAGCCACACGACGGAGCTCCTCGATGGAAACCTCCCGGTCCTTGATGGCGTAAAGGATGGTCTGTTCGGTGACAGTGCGTCCGAAATTTTTCAACAGCGGTTGGGTCAGGGAAAATCCGAGTTCGGTATCGTACTCGGGATTGATGGCGGGCTTGGGTTCCGTAAACAGGTTCTGACGTCGATTGTTGTAAAACAGGCTCACCTCGGTTCCGGGAGAGAATACCCGCGTGAGACTCAGGTTGAAGTCACGAGTATCCAGGCCGGTCGGACCGACAAAAAACTGAAAGTTGGAGAGGTCACGGCGCTCGCCTTCGGCCAGGAAGATTTCGAGGTTCGGATCATAAATACCGTAGCCCTTGCGAACCAGGGCCTCAGCCGCCTGGCTGGTGAAAACTTCAGCCTGCAGGTCAAGGTTCTGTTCCAGGGCCAAACGTTCGGCCTTCCTGAGATCAAGAACGGAAGCCGAATCCTCAATCCGCTGCCGGACATAACCGGCAGAAGGAACCAACCCTGCAGTGACCGCCTGTTCGGCAGCCCGGGAAGCGGGAATAAAAAAACAAACCATGGCCAACAGGCCTGAAAATTGGAGCAGGATACGAAACAGTAGACTCATCGGGCGCCTCCTCGACAGAAGGTCATGACCGATAGCTGCGGTCCTGGCCTCAGCACAACCCCTGCAGGTTCCAGGCATCCACAGCATAACGTTCATTCTGCAATTGAACGGCACGCCCCCGTTCGTCTGCCGTCAATCCCGTCCGGTCCCATGTCAGACACAATTTCTCAGCAAACAGGGCCGGCAACCGCTCTGCAACCGCTTCAACGGAGATCAACTCGGCACTCCAGCGGTTAAGCCAGCCGACATGGCCCCGCAGCAGCCTGGCACCGGCGACGGGGGTGAGTCTCCGTTCGGTATCAAGCGCCATGTAGAGTTTCTCCAGGTCGAGATCGACCGGTAGGCTGCCATGTTGCAGAAAAGCCCCCCGCAGACGTTTCTGAGCACACCCCGCCAGTTTGCATCCCCGATACAACAGTTCGTACTGCCCGGGCGCGGTGAAGCAGGCGCTCTGCTCAGCGGCGGTGGTGCCACTCCCCGCCATGCGCCGGGGGGAAAGCTGAGCGTCCACGCCGAAGGACCGATAGACATCGCGCAACACTTCGGCGATGACCCGATAACTTTCCAGAACCGCCGCCGGGAAACACCCCTGCCCGACCGGAGCGATGACGGCGTAGGTCACCTCCCTGTCATGCAGCACCGCCCGGCCGCCGGTACAGCGGCGCACAACATCATAACCGAGTCGTCGACAGGCGTCGAGGTTGACAACCCGGGAGCCGCGCTGGCCGTATCCGAGGGTGACCGTTGCCGGTCTCCAGCGATAGATCCGCAAAATCGGTAGTGAATGACCATCGGCAACTGCTTCCAGCAGTGCCTCGTCGATGGCCATGTTTTCAGCACCTGACAGGTAACCGCTTTCGATCAGGCGCCAGGTGTGGTGTGCTGCGTCCATAAAAGAGAAAGGCCGGATCTTGACCCGGCCCGATCAGTTATTCTTCAGGGGCTAAAAAAGATGGCATCGCGAAAACTCACCAGCAGTTATATTGCTATACTTGCTGCCGGCGTTTTTTGCTCAGCCAACACCATTTTGGCTTTCCTGCGAAAGCATCAAAGAACAATACGTTCCAAAAAGCCGGTGTCGACATCGATCCCGTCGACAAATTCCTTGTTGCGCATCATCTTCTGGTGAAAGGGGATCGTCGTTTTAATCCCCTCGATGATGTACTCATCGAGAGCCGAAGACATCTTCTTCAACGCCTCTTCCCGGGTTTCGGCGTGGACAATGAGCTTGGCGATCATCGAATCGTAGTGCGGCAGAACCGTGTACTGATCGTAGGCGGCACTGTCGACCCGGACCCCCATGCCGCCGGGGGTGTGATATCCCTGAATCTTGCCGGGGAAGGGAGTAAATTTGACCGGATCCTCCGCGTTGACGCGACACTCGATGGCGTGACCGGTAATCTTGATGTCCTTCTGCTTGAAGCGCAGTTTTTCTCCGGCGGCGATACGGATCTGCTCCTTGATGATGTCGATTCCAGTCACCATTTCGGTGACCGGATGCTCAACCTGAACCCGGGTATTCATTTCCATGAAAAAGAAATCAAGGTTCTTGTCAAGCAGGAACTCAACCGTGCCGACACTCGAGTAACCGCAACGCTCGGCCGCAGCCACTGCGCATTCCCCCATTTTCTTGCGGATGGCGGGCGTCAATACCGGACAGGGGGACTCCTCGATCAGCTTCTGGTGACGACGCTGAATCGAGCAGTCGCGTTCACCGAGGTGAATCACGTTGCCGTGCTGGTCCGCCATGATCTGGATTTCGACATGCCGCGGCCGTTCACAGAATTTCTCGATATAGACATCGGGGTTGCCGAAACCGGCCTCGGCCTCGGTGCGGGCCGCGGCAAAAGCATTCGGCAGATGGGCCGGTGAATGCACCACCTTCATCCCGCGCCCGCCGCCGCCCGCGGTGGCCTTGATAATGACCGGATAGCCGATCTCGGCGGCAATCCTGACCGCTTCCTCGACGTTGGGAACATTGTCCTCAGTGCCGGGAAGGATAGGCACACCAGCCTCGATAACGGTCTGACGCGCCTGGATCTTGTCGCCCATCAGGCGGATGTTGTCAGGCGATGGTCCGATAAAGGTGATGCCGCACTGCTGACAGATCTCGGCAAATTCGGCATTTTCGGCAAGAAATCCGTAGCCGGGATGGATGGCGTCGGCATCTGTCACTTCGGCGGCGCTGATAATAGCCTTGATATTCAGATAACTCTCGGCGCTTGCGGCGCGGCCGATACAGACACTCTGGTCGGCCAGTTTGACGTGCAGCGCCTCGTTGTCGACGTCAGAATGTACGGCAACGGTCTTGATGCCGAGTTCCTTGCAGGCGCGAATGATCCGCAGGGCAATTTCACCGCGGTTGGCTATCAGAATCTTGTGAAACATGAACCTCTCTCCGCAAAGCTTGGTGCCGGCCTGAAAAGAACCGGGCACACGTGGTGGACCTGTTCAACGGCAGAAGATCCCAGGAGGCTGTCGGACTATCCATAAACTGGCTGCAAATCCGTGCGTTCGGCCCATATCCCAGCTCCATTTTGCCCCATAGCCACTGCTATGAGGCTGCAATTGAGCCGAAATCTGTGCTCAAACACCCGAATTTTCGCTTCAGCCTGTATAGTCCGACAGTCTCCTAGCAGGGTGTTGAAACCCCCAGGCTGCGCCGGGATGCCCAGCTGCAAGGCGCCCGCACTCCCCGCGGAACAAGGCGTACCGGCGGTACGTCGTTGACGCGGGGAAGGACCCCGCAGCAGGTGGGCGTTTTTCATCAGCCCGCTAAAGCGGCTCGACGAGGAACAGCGGATCACCGAACTCAACCGGGGAGGCGTCCTCCTTGAGGATTTCGACGATCTTGCATTTGAACTCGGCCTCGATCTCGTTGAAGAGCTTCATCGCTTCGACCAGACAGATGGTCTGGCCCTTTTCAACGATGGCTCCTTCCTTGGTGAAGGGATCGGCATCGGGGCTCGGTTTGCGATAAAAAGTACCGACGATCGGGCTGTTGATAGTCTCGTACTTGTCATCCTGGGCGGCCGGGGCGTCAGCTGCTCCGGCGGCAGCCGGCGCCGCAGGCGCCGGAGCGACAGCAGGTGCTACTGCGGGAGCCGCCATCATCTGCGGCGCCGCGACCTGCACGAACTCCTTGTCGGGACCGCGTTTGATGAGGATTTTTTCCTCGGCGTTCTCCATTTCAAATTCGGTAATATCGGTGTCAGTCACCAGTTTGATCAGGGTTTTCAGATCCTTAATCTCCATACCATGTCTCCTTCCCGTGCCGCTGGAACGCCGCGGAGGATGTCCTGCGACGCGCGGGTTTCATTCAAGTTTACCCCAGGGTTCGAAAGCCCTTGGGGAGTCGGGTCAAAATCTCATTGCCGCTGTCCGTCACCAGCAGCGTATCTTCGATGCGAACCCCGCCAAGGCCAGGGACATAGATGCCCGGTTCAATGGTCAGCACCATGCCCGGCTCCACCAGTCCCCGGGCGCGGGGCGAAACAGCGGGGTATTCGTGAATTTCCAGGCCGACGCCATGACCGAGCCCGTGACCGAAATAATCGCCGTAACCTTCTGCGGCAATCAGCTCGCGGGCAACCGCATCCAGTTCCCTGAGTCCCATGCCGGGACGCAGCTGATCAATGGCGGCATCATGCGCAGCAAGGACAATATCATAAATGCGACGTAAATCTGAACTGATTTCGCCGACCGCGAGCGTGACGGTTTCATCAGAGTGATAACCGTCCTTGACGACCCCGTAATCGATGGTCACCAACTCCCCGGAAGCAATCGCCTTGTCCGAAGCGATGCCGTGCGGCATGGCACCGCGGGGACCTGAGGCGACGATGAAATCGAAAGCCTTTTCATCGGCACCGAGACGTTTCAGGGCAAACTCCAGTTCCAGGGCAATCTCGCGTTCGATGGCTCCCGGCCGGATCAGGTCGACAATCTGCTCAAAACCCCGGGCGGCCAGAGCCGCGGCCTGGCGGAGTTTATCGACCTCGGCGTCCCGTTTGCGGCGCCGTAACTGCTGCAACGGTTCATCAAGGGGAATCCAGGTCCAACGGTCCGCCGATTCCTTCCGCAACTTGTCCCAGGTGGCATAGGCAAGGGTCGCCGCCTCAAAACCGACCCGCCTGCATCCCTGACGATTCAGGCAGTCGATAACGGCGGGAAGTTGACTGCGGTATTCAATGATCTCGTCAGCACGCACCTGCTCACGCGCCTGAACCGTGTAGCGGGAGTCGGTGAGAAAAAATGTCTGTTGCCGGAAAGCGACCAGCACCCCGTCACTGCCGCTGAAATCACAGAGATAGCGGATTGTCGGCAAGTGGAAAAAGACCACTGCATCCAGATCGTTGTTCTCAAGAAGGGATTCCACAACCATGGACAAAATGACGGTCAGGCTCTGACAGCCGTACGAGCGGCAAGGGCGCGCATCGCCAGCAGGTAGCCGTCACTGCCCAATCCGCAGATCTGGCCAACGGCGACCGGGGCAATATAGGAATGATGACGAAACTCTTCCCGGGCATGGATATTGGAGAGATGAACCTCAACCACGGGCAGCCCGACCCCGACCAAAGCATCGCGCAGTGCCACGCTGGTGTGGGTCAGTCCCCCGGGATTGATGATGATCGCGGTGGTGCCGTCAGTTGCAGCCTGCTGGACCCGGTCGATAAGGACGCCTTCATGATTGGACTGAAAGGACACCGCCTTGATCCCCAGTTCGACAGCCAGGGATTGAATCTCCCGGTCAACATCATCCAGGGTTCGGGTACCATAAATATCGGGTTCACGCCGTCCCAGCAGGTTGAGATTGGGGCCATGAAGCACCAGAATTTTGGTTTCGGTCATCACGCCAGGGCCGCTCTCAGATTGGGAGCCTCACGCATCAGCAGGTAACGTCCCTTGCCGAAGTTGCCATCCCGCCGCAGGGTCAGAGCGACGAAATAATCATCAGTAAGAACCCGCACCAGGACCAGAAAACGTTCGGTGCGGATCGTCACCTCTTCCATGAAACCACTGTCAAGGATCTCGGCAGTGCGTTTAATCTCCTTGAGAATATTGGCATATTCAACAGCAACCAGCTGCAGATCCAGGCCATCGATCGGCAGAAAGAACTGCTCAATGGCGATGCCGTCATACCCCATCAGCACAGCACCGGCGCCCCCACGGGTTTCCTCGACAATCGTCTGCAGGATTTCAGCAAACATGAGCCCTCCTTTGCGCAATTGCATTTAACCAACGTTGATAAATTTCGAGCTGTTTCCGGTGAGAAACGGCCTGGGCCTGTTCGACTGTCTGTTCGACTGTCTGTTCGACTGTCTGTTCGACTGTCTGTTCGACTGTCTGTTCAACCGGAGCGGGTGAATCGGCAACCTTCACCGAGGCCTGCAGCTCCTTGATCTGCACCAGACGGGAACGGATCTCCTCGTTATGCGGATCCTGACGCAGGATGTCGCGATAAATCGCGGCCGCCTCGTCATAAAGCCCCTGCTTGAAGTAGAGTTGGGCGAGGGTGGTCGTCTGCAACGGAGCTGCTTGGGCGGAAATTTCTTCCACGGGGGGAACGGCTTCGGCCTCATCGCCGGGACCGGAACCTGGCGGTTCGGTCGGTTCCGACCTCATCCCGGCTTCCGGCACAGCCCCCCTGGACAGAGATTCGATCCGCCGTTCAGGTGGATCAACAGCCGTCGCGGCAGCAGATCCCTGCCCGGAAGACTCAACAGCCGTCCGGCCGATGGAGGCCAGCATCTTTTGGACAATGGGATCATGCGGATTGAGGATCTCCGCCTTATGCAGCAATTCCCGAGCCTTGTCGAGATAGCCCTGCCGATAACGGGTGCGGGCCAGACCTTTCAAGGCCTGCAGGCTGGTTTTCTCAATGGCGAGGGCCTGCTCAAAAGCCAGGGCCGCCTTCGCCAGATCACCTTGTTGCGCCAGGATTCTGCCCATAACAATATAGCCGGGGCTGAATCCGGGCAGGTGCTGAGTGCCTTTCTGGGCGATTTCGAGCGCATCATCCAGCATGCCCAGCTGTCGATAAGCTTCACTCAGCGAGACAAAGACCGTTGACTGAGGATCCTTGGCGAGAATCTCGGTGAAACCGGCAATCTTGCCCAACAGAGATACACTCTTTTCAGTCATGAACCCTCCTGACCATAGCAGGGTGAAACAGGGACGGCAGTTGGCAGAACCATCACAGGAACAACCCCGTTGACAGCGTGTTCGCTAATGAAGTACAGCTCCGAATGCCTGTCGCGGATCAGGCTCATCCTCGATACAGCAGTCACCGATGCCGACATTGAGTACCAGGCGAAGCCTTCCGGCAGTCACCTTCTTATCCCGGCCCATCGCCTCCAGGTAATCATCAAGACTGAACTCCGGAACGGCAATCGGCAACTTGAATTTGCGCAACAGACCGGAAAGAGCCGCGACATCTTCCCTGGTACAATAACCACGTTTCAAGGAAATTCTGGAAGCGACCAGCATGCCGATGGAAACCGCTTCGCCATGCTTGACCTCTCCGTACCCGGAAAGATTTTCGATCGCATGCCCAAAGGTGTGGCCAAAATTAAGAATAGCACGCAAATGGCTCTCTTTTTCGTCATTTTCTACAATATCGGCCTTGATTTGGCAAGATTTCTCCACGACATGGATCAGGCTGGAACCGTCAAGATTCTGCAACGCGTCAACCGAATCATCAAGCCAGGAGAAAAAACGACGATCGCGGATCACACCATACTTGATCACTTCGGCCATTCCGGAAGCGAATTCACGTGCCTCCAGAGTCTGCAATGTCGCGACATCGATCAGAACCCCTTTCGGTTGATAGAAAGCCCCGATCAGGTTCTTGCCGAGAGGATGATTGACCGCCGTTTTGCCGCCGACCGAACTGTCTACCTGCGACAGCAGGGTCGTCGGCAACTGAACAAAAGGCACCCCGCGAAGGTAACTGGCGGCCACATATCCGGTCAGATCACCTACCACGCCGCCGCCGAGAGCCAGCAACCCTGAATGACGGTCAAAACCCTGCTCGATCAGGGAGGTGATGACCTGGGTGAAAACTTCAATATTCTTGTATTTTTCCCCATCCGGAATTTCAATCAGATGAACCAGGAAACCGGCCCGCGACAGGATCTGCTGTACCCGATCCGCATAGAGTCCGGCCACTGTCGCGTTGGTGATGACTGCCACCCGGGAGGGGAAACCGACCCCGGCCAGCATGTCCGGCAACTGGTCAAGAATGCCCTTGCCGATCCAGATCGGATAGCTGCGTTCCTTGAGTCCGACGTTCAGAACAACCATTTCGGGTTTACGCGCTCCAGACCGCCAAGAATCGCATCGACGACTTCCAGCGGTGCTTGATTTTTTGTTTCAACAACCAGATCCGCCCTGAGATAGCAAGGCAAACGTTGCCGGTACCGTTCCAGGATGGCTTCCCGGTCGCTGTCATCCGCCAACGGGCGACCGGTCGCCGATGACAGGCGTTCAACAAGTTCCTGCTCATCGGCTCGCAGAAAAACCACAGGACCGATCTGCCTCATGACCCGCCAGTTCTCATCCTTGAGGACCATGCCGCCACCAGTAGCAATAACCGAATGACGACACCGGGCCGCCAGGTTGCGAAGGAGTTCCGTTTCAGCCACGCGGAATGCGTTTTCCCCATACCGGGAAAAAATATCCGCAACGGACAAACCGAACTGCTCAGTTATCAACTGATCCGTATCGACGAAATCAAGCCTGCAACGCTTCGACAATATCCCGCCGAGGGTCGTTTTTCCCGCCCCCATGAAACCAACCAGAAGCAGGTTCCTCTTCCACTCAGAATGACCTGGCACCATGGTTCGTCATGTTAGCAAGGGGCAACAAAAAAGGACAGGCGAAACCTGTCCTTTTTTGCTCTCACCGGGAAACGACAACGTCTATCTGAGAATCCTGGGGGTCACAAAAATCAGCAACTCCCGCCTTTCGTTCGTCTTGGTTGTTGATTTGAACAGGTTACCGACAATCGGCATACTCATCAGAACCGGCACACCGGATTCACTGAAACGTTCATCCTCAACGAAAATTCCGCCGATAACAGTGGTTTCTCCGTCACGAACCAAAACCTTGGTTTCCGCTTTTTTCTCATCAATGGCAATCGCGTCACCGACACCGGTCGGGACAGTGGCGCCGACCGAGCTGTTCGATGCCGAGATTTCCAGGATAACGCTGTCGTCAGGGTTGATGACCGGTGTAACCTCCAATTTCAGCTCAGCATTTTCAAACTTGGTCTCCGTACCCTGGTCACTGACAGACTGGTAGGGAATCTTGGTCCCCTGGGAGATTGTGGCCGCCTCTCCGTTAAGCGTGGCAATCCGCGGCTGCGAGATCACCTTGCCGTGACCTGAGGTTTCCAATGCGGAGATTTTGAGATCCAGAACCGAACTGTCTATTCCCAAACGACCGAACGTGAATGAGGTGCCGAGACCGGAACTGTTCGACCCGGTAATTCCGGTGGGATTGAGAAGAAAACTGCCGCCAAGCCCCAAACTGGCGTTGTCAAGGTTGGCAAAGCTGTCTCCCGCGGAGGATCCCGCGCGATTATCGTATGAATAACCCCATTTAACACCAAGATCCCGTGAAAAGTTGGAATTCGCCTCAACAATCCGCGACTCAATCAGAACCTGTCTTTCCGGAGTGTCGAGAATGGAAACCAGTTGCTTGATGGACGCGATGGCCGAAGGGACATCCGTGACGATAATCTGCTTGTTGCGCGCGTCGGGAGTAAGCTTGCCACGCTCGGTCAACAGTTCGGAAACAGGGCCCGCGACGTTGTCAAGGCTGGCATGGCTGACCATGATGACTTCGGTCACCAGGTCCTGCAACTTTTCCTTGGTACGCCGGGCGCTCAATTTTGCCTCTTCCATTGAGCGGATACGGGACCGGGGAAGAATACGAGCGACATTACCTGTTTTCAGCATCCCGAGATCCTTGATATCCATGATCAGATCAAGGGCCTGATCCCAGGGGACATCCAGCAGTCGCAGAGTAATATTCCCCTTAACTTCATCACTGGCAATGATATTGAGATTGGCGACCTCACCGATCAACTGCAAAATCTGGCGGATATCCGCATTATCAAAAACCAGGGAAATTTTCTCGCCGGTATATTGAGCCGGCGGTTCAGCGACAATTGTATTGGAATGACGTGCCGCAACCGGCGTCACAGCACCCTTTTCAGCGGACTTCTCAACATCAGCCTTCTTGACAGCCTTGGCCGCCTTGACCGTCTCGGTCAACTCCTTGGAAGGGGTTGACTTAACCGCGGCAACGGGCACGGCAACAGCCTCGGGAGACGGCGGAGCAGCCTCGGCAAATGCGCCGTCATCGGTCTGGAACAGGATTCTGGTCCCCTGCCGTTTGAGGGAGTAGGACACCGGGCCCTTCAATTCAACGGCAAACCGTACATCCTGCCCCTTTTTATTCTGCACCAGGTAGGGAGTGATCAATTTAACCGCGGACGGAAACGAAGAGGCATCCACAACCCTGCGCAGGCTGCGGTTGATGGTGGCGTTGGCAACGCCGAACTGAACCACATCGCCTTTCTGGACAGCTGGAATCAACTGACCGGCACCCGACATCTTCACACTGAAAATCGAACGGCCATCCCGGGTGTCAAAATCAAGCGCCTCAATCACAACCGGAACCCCCTGAGCCGAGGGTTTAACTGCCGACTGCACAACTGGTGCCACCTTGGTGGCAGAAGAGGAAACCGCCCGTCCGCTCCAATCGACCACAACGGCGTCACCATCCCGGGCCACCTCGAAGCCTGGCAGAGCGGGACCTTCGGCATCGAACACGAACCTTGTCTTGTCAGCATAAACCCCGACCCGAATTCGCTTGAAACCGTCAGCGGCGGCAAAGGATCTCTGTTTGAACTGAGGTTTCACACCGTAAACATCAACCACCAGCCTGGCAGGACCGGCCAGTTGAAAATATTGAAAGCGCTTCATTTCAGGCGCAACAAATCGGGCCTGTTGTCCCTCCGGTCCGGCAAAAGAGACACCACGGGAGGAAACAGTCGGTTTCTTCGAAGCTTTCGTTTGTACTGCAACGCCGGAATCTTGCGCCTGCGGCTCGGCCGCCGGACCGGGCCGGGCTGCGACAGGTTCAGCAGCGGCTTTTACCGTCTCTGCGGCAGTTTCTTTTTTTGTTTTCCGCTCAGCGTTGACATCCTGTTTTTTAACAAGTTTCTGACCAATGGAGGCAACTTTCCCGACGGGGGCCTTGAAAGTGACATTAAAGTCATTCCCGCTCAGGGACACCTCATAACTCGCGGTTTTTCCAAGAAGAATTTCGACTCGACCAAGCTTGCCGCTTTCAAGATCAAAAGAAGAAACGCGCACTTCCTGGAGATTCGGCTCGGAAAGCTTTATTGACTCCTGAACCTGGCTCACATCCATGCCGGGAAAATCAATGACAACCCTGACCGGGTCAAAGGAATCGTAAACGGTATAACGGTAGCCGACAGGATTCTCTGTTTTCAGAGTTATCGTCGGGGCACCATCGACATCGGTCGTTTGAATCGCCAATAACTTATTTGGTGTCTGGGCCGCAGCCAGCGAGGCTCCCAGCAACACCAAACCTGCAACGACAGACAAAAAAGATGCTAAACGCATGAACTGACCCCCTGACCTTGAAGTGCTCAGCGAATTTCGAATCATATCAGTTGACCCCTCTGTGCGGCGGCAGCTTGATCATTTTTTTATTCGTACGAACAGCGCCGGTAAAGTCATAGTATTTCTCCATGACGGTAATTCCATCAGGCGTGATTGCCGTCACTGTTCCATTGTTCTTGCCTATTTTCAAACCCTTTTTGAGGATGTAGGATTTGCCCCCGGGAGCCGCGACCATGGCGCTCGGCTCCCCTTTTCCAACAATGATTCCCAAGATGCGAAACTGGGCAAGGTCAAATTTCTGCAGGGGGGTCAATGGTGTCTTCTTAGCGGTTATCGGCTTCTTCTCTTCGAACAGAGGAACGAAAGGGTCACGCAAGCCGGCGGAAGAGTAGACGTAATCCGGCTTTTTGGGTTGCGGTTTTTTGTTCTGTACTTTCTTGGCGATTCTCTTGACCGGCTTCACCTTCGCGGCAGGCGCCTTGACAGAAGCGGGAGGACTGTCATCACATCCACCGACCAGTAAAAATCCGCACAGGCCGGCAACCAGCAGGATCTTCTTGATCAGAGGCGCCCTCATTTCTTTTTCCCCTTTTTCCGAGCTTTCTTTTCCACGAATCGAAACGTCCTCGCTTTACACGTAATTTTCAACCTGGCCCGGCCATTTTTTGCCTTGGCCACATCGAGTTTGATGTTGTCCAGATTGACGATACGCGGCATGAGGGAAACAGCGTAAGAAAAGGCGGCAACCTGATGGTAGGTGCCACTTAGAGTGAGATTGACCGGAACGACCGCGTAAAACCCCTTGTTGACTTCTCCCTGGGGCTGGAAGCGAACAACTTCCAGGCCGTTCTCCTTGGCGACCGCGGCGATGCTGGTCAGCAGAGAAGGGATCTCCTGTTTGTTCGGCAGCTCGGTCAGGGCTTCATCCAGCCGCACTTTCATTTTCTGATATTCAGCCTTGAATTTCGGCAGGTTATTGGCAATCCTCTGATCCTGTTGCAATTTCACCTGCAACCGCTGATTCTGTTGACGGAGAGAGGTCAGTTCATCCTGTTGCGGCAGAAAAACAAACCAGGTCGCAAGACCGACAATCGTCAGCATCAGAACCAGAACCAGCAGAACGCGTTGGTAGGCTGGTAACTTAAGGATTTTTTCCAAACGTGGATTCATGAAACCCTACCCTCCGGAAGCCGTCAGTTCTTCGGCGTTGCACTGAGCGCTGAAAGGGCAAATTTCTGCAGTTTCAACCCCTTCCGGCCCACCCGCTCCGTAACTCTCAGCTGAATATTTTTGTAGTACGGAGACTGTTCGAGAGATCGCATGAATTCCGCGACCGTGGCCTCATCCATACCAATCCCCTTGATGTCAATGTTCTTTCCGGCCTGACCGAAATGGGTCAACCAGAGTTTCGGCGGTAGAGCCCTGTTCAACTCATCCAGCAGACGGACCGGCCCGTTTCGATTCTTCTTCAACGACTCGAGAACTTCCAGCTTGCCCCTCAGTTCCTTCTGCAATTTCTTGAATTTTCCAACCTCGCCGATGGCCTTGTGCAACTGGGCAATCCGGGCCTGTTTCTGCCCGATCGCGGCTTTCTGATCATCAATCTTTATCGATACGGACATATAGAAACCACCGCACCCCACGCCTGTAAGAATCAGGCAGAGAGCAAGCACGACAAGTTGTCCACGAAGTTGTTCCTGCTTTTGAACGGCACGGACAGGCAGCAGATTAATTCGAATCATTTGTCCCCCACCCTCCTCATGCCAAGCCCCACAGCAACTGAAAACAAGGGGGCAACCGCCTCGATATATTCAGCATCGAAGGCCTGCTCCGAAACGGCTATCCTGGCAAACGGGTTCATGAGTTCCACCGGAATCCCGAGCTTCTCCTCCAGGCTTTCCCTCAATCCAACGGCCTTGGACACCCCGCCCGTAATAAATATCTTTTTCACTTTTTCATCCGCCGAGGTGGCAGAGAAAAAATCCATTGAGCGTTGAATTTCCTGAATCAGGTTGGACTGGGCATCCTGAACCACTTCCCGGACACTATCCATATCAACATCGGGGAGCTCACCCCCAAGCTTGACATGCTCAGCCTCATCACTGCTCAGGCCAAGTCTTTTCTGAATTTCTTCATTGTAGGTATTGCCGCCGCTTTGAATATCCCGAGTAAAAACCGAAAGACCTTCCTTGAGGATATTGACGTTCATGGCGCTCGCGCCCATGTTGATCAATGCGATAATATCTTCCTCCTCGGTGTCGTAATTGACCTCGAAAGCACTCTCCATGGCGAAGCTGTCAACATCCATAATCTGCGGGATCAGGTTGCATTCCTGAAAAACCGCAACATAGTCATTCACAAACTCTTTTTTTGCCGCCACCAGGATCACGTTCATCTGTGACGGATCCTTGGCATCGGGACCAAGAATCTGAAAATCGAGATTGACCTCGGAAATATCAAAAGGGATGTACTGCTCGGCTTCCCACTGGATGGAAGCTTCCATTTCATCTTCAGTCATGATCGGCAACTGGATCTTCCGAATAATGACCGAATGCCCGGAGACAGAAGCAGCGACATTTTTTGTCTTGATCTTGTGGCTTTCCACCAGACTGCGAATCGAGTCGACAATAACCCCCGAGTCCATAATTGAGTTATCCACGATCGCTTCCGGCGGCAGGGGAAGCAGGCCGAGATTGACCAGCTGATATCCCCCCTTGGCCTCGCGCAACTGCACCATCTTGATCGAACTGGAGCCTATATCGACTCCGACGATGTCTTTTTTCTTCCCTAGCAGCATCTGCATCCCCAGTTCAAAACCGTGTAATTTTTAAGCCCGGCATTTTGGTGTTAAAGCAAACCGCATACCAAACTCACTCAGGAAACACATCTTCCTTGTTCGCCAGGTCGACTCCAAGAGCGAGAATTATCTTGCGCCTGGTTGCCACACGGCAGGGCGCTCCCTTCTCAATGCGATCAACGGTCAAGGGAGAGACACCGGCCTTGCGGGCCAGTTCCGCCTTACTCATGAGCAGGGATTCTCGAATTTCCTTCACTCGATTGTTGGCCATATCGCTTAGTCCACTATGTCAAATAAGGCAAAATTTAGCGTAATTATATGATAATTATGCATCATGTCAATCGAATTAAATGAGCGCAGACTCACCCCCAACATCATGTGGCACAACAGTGAACCAAAGGCCACATATAGCGGGGAGGCTCAGTTCAGCCCGAACAGGCTGAAGTAGAACGTCAGGAGATCCGGGCCGAAAAACAACCAGACAAGGGCGGAAAATGACAGAAAGGGCCCGAAGGGAAGGACATACTTGCCATCCGAACGGCTGAACAACATCAGCGGGACGCCGATCAGCGTACCCGCCAGAGACGCGATAAAGATAATCGGAAAAACCGCCTGCCAGCCGAGAAAGGCGCCGATCATCGCCAGCAGCTTGATGTCGCCGCCCCCCATGCCTTCTTTTTTGGTCAGAAATTCATAGCCGAAAGCAATGGCAAAGAGCAGCCCGCCACCCAACAGAATACCGAGCAGGGAATCGACCCAATCGACCCAGGGCAGCAGAAAAGAACAGGCAAAACCGATGACGATGCCGGGCAGGCTGATAACGTCGGGGATGATCTGATGATCGAGATCGATAAAGGTGATGGCGACCAGCCCGGAAGCAAAAAGCATGTAGACCGGCGTTCCCCAGGTAAAGCCGAAGTGATAGAGAACCGACAGGAACAATCCTCCGGTCAGAGCTTCAACCAGCAGGTAACGCGGCGAAAACGAAACGCCGCACCGCGAACAGCGTCCCCGCAGCAGAAGATAACTGAGTATCGGGATATTCTCGTACCAGCGGATCTGGTGACCACATTGCGGGCAGCGTGACCGGGGGCTGACAACCGACAGCCCCTCGGGGAGACGATAGATGCAGACATTGAGAAAAGAGCCGATACAAGCTCCGAAAACAAAGGCGCTGCCAAGCAGGAAATAATAAATCGGCGGCATACTGGACTTATTCCTTTCGGTCGTCTTCAGCCCGCAGGGCCTGCATGGCAAGAAGAACCTCGGCTACGGAGATATCGGCAATACAGCAGCCGTCGATCGGACATGGCGGAGTGGTCCCAAACCGGGTACAGGGAGAGCAGTCGAACTGCTTATTGATCACCCGATGCCGCGGCCCCCATGGAGCCCATTTTTCAGCAATGCCGGGGCCAAACAGAGAAACCGTGGGTACGCCCAGCCCGACCGCGATATGCAGCACACCGGAATCGCCCGCAACCAGCAGCTGCGCCCGTTGCAGAATTGCCGCGCTGCCCGCCAACGAGGTTCGCCCCGCCAGGTTCAGTCCTTCCGCCAGACCTTCGACAATGAAATCGCCGGCTTCACGATCCTCGGGGCCACCGACCACGACCACCGCCCTTCCCTGCCGGGCAAGCGCCGCCGCCAGTTCCCTGAATTTCTCTCTCCCCCAGCGGCGCTCGGCAATGCTGGCCCCGGGAAAAAGCGCCACAAAGGGACGATCCTCCAGCCGCTGTAGAAGCCGTACAGCTTCATCCCCTGCCTCCTCGGGCACCGTCAGAAATGGCTCTTCAGGCGGGGTCGGCGCAACGCCCAGAGGCGCCAGCAGATCGAGGAAGCTGTCTATCTCGTACCGGTCATGACGGTAATCAACGGCATGGCTGAACATCCGTCGGCGCTCGTTGGTTCCAAAACCGATCTTCATCTCTGAACGGATCAATCGGGCGACCACGGCGGAAAGCCGGTGCCACTGCTCGGTGTCGATAACAACATCGTAACGGCGTCGCAATACCTGCAGCAGAGTCGTGCCCCGATCATAGCAGTCGACCCGCTCGACTGCCGGACAAAGGTCAAATACCCGGGCATTGCGCCGCTCGGCGAGAACGTCGATCCGGCAGGAGGAAAATTGTTTTTTCAGTGCCAGGACAGCTGGAATCAACAATGCCGCGTCGCCGATGCCGCCGGGACGGATAAGTAAAATTCTAGCCTCGGCAGAAAGGTCAGCATTCGACAGCGGCGGACATGGCAACCTGGGGGATAACAACATCAGGGTCAAGGCTCTCCCAAGCCACGCATCGAGTATTTTCAATAACTGAATTTGCAACCGGAACCTCTGATCAGTTACCCACTGCCCATCTCTACCAACTATAGGCATCAGAAAATTGTCGTCGACATCATGCAGCTGTATTTTAACAAGCTACAACCTTTTTTCTAATAAATTCAAATAAAAGATTTGTTCAAAATTCGTCCAATGATAATTCTGGAGATAGGATACTGATCAGATAATATTTCATTATCAGAGATCTTAATTCTGTCACGGAAAGCCCTTTGTTTTTCAAACATAATTGGTAACATTTTAAAGGCTTGATATTTACCACAAACATACGCAAGTATTTTTCTGTTAAAAATTGCGTAATATATAAATGCTGCCAATTCATAAACAACCCTCTGTGGTAATCTCCGTAGGATTAGGCGCAACGGAATGTTTTTCACTAAAACCAACAAACTGTTTCTTGAAAAGTAATAAACAGAAAGAGGGCTCAATTCACCAATCGTTGAATTGACATTGTGATACGCAATCGCCTCTGGTACATAGCGGCACTTCCATCCATTTAGCCATGCACGAAAATTAAGATCCGTATCTTCATAGTTCAAAAAAAGATTATCATCAAAAAATCCAATTTCATCAATCATAGACTTCCTGTAAAGCGCCGCAGCAGCACAAACCCCATGAACAGGCAAAGGTTCGTTAAAAGACCATCCAGAGAGCCCTTCTGCTAATTTCATTCCAGTAAAAGCCGTAGAAATTCTATCGCCAATACTGTCGATACGATCAGTTCCTTTTACAAAAATTCTCGAGCTGACTAACCCAACTGAAGAATCGGATTCAACTGGAATCAATACATTCTCAAGCCATTCTTTTTCAAGAACAACATCGTTATTAACTAAAGCAATATAATCTCCTGAGCAAAATGGTAATCCACGATTGTTTCCTCCAGCAAAACCGTGATTAGCATTCAATTGTACAATTTCGACATCAGGATAATGCTCGCAAATCCAAGAAACTGATCCGTCATCAGAAGCATTATCAACAACTATCACTTCATAATTATCATATGTCTGACAATAAATAGATTTAAGGCATTCTTTGATCAGTGATATTCCATTCAAGTTCACAATAATAAAACTGACTTTAGCTGCATTAGACATAATGGCATTTCCCCATCACCCCATTGAAATAGTCTAAAACACCCCTAAAAATCATAATTATTTTATCCATCTTCTGTTTTTCGAAAAAAAGAACGGTAATTAGCTCAGAAATAAAATATACCTTATCCATCCAGTAGAAACCTGTAAATTCTTTTCGAAACTTTTTCGTCACATACAACCGATTTCTCGTAATATAATATCTTCTTAATGGAGAATGATTTGAAACGATCAATGGCAATCCAAAGACTTTAACCCTCCTTGCCCCATCACCGATCGCATGGTACAACTCAGCAGCATTTACCTTGACCACCCTAAATCCATGGACCCTTGATCTCAAACAATATTCGTGGTCAACAAAATCTATAAAAAGTTCTTCTTCAAAACACCCTATTTTCTGATAAACATGCAGGTTCAAAAGACATCCAGAGGTCCATGCACTCTCAACATCATAGACATCCCCCATAGATTTTTCATGATCAAATCCGATTCGATGCATCGGCGATATGATAGAGATCTTCTCCCATCCTAAAGAATCACCAGCCCGCAATTGATACTTCACCATGTTCGGAGCGGCCATACTGTCCTGATCCATCGTCAAAAGCAAATCATATCCCGCCGCAATGGCTTTTTCTGCACCGACATTCAGCGCCCTGGCTATACCGTAATTATCGCCAAGGGCACAATATTCGATATTCTGCTCATCATTGCAAAAATCCTGAAACTTATCAGTTTCAGGATTTTCTGAATTATCAACAAGAAAAACTCGGCCAACCTGATTTGCATACGACAGGATACACCTTAAAACATCACCATCTGGACGATACAATACAACAACCGCAGCGACCTTCACCCTCTTATTGCAAAAGCTATTCATTCGTCAATACTCTTGGCAAATCCACGATTGCTAAAATCAATCAACTAAGGATCAAAGACACAATAATCAATCACAACAATCTATCGATTTTTACAATATTGTCACATTCTGCAATAGTTGAAGGACGGTGTGACACAATAACAAGTGTTTGCTTCCCCTTTAGTTGTAAAATCAGCTGACGGATTTCAAAATCCTTATCTTCATCAAGGGCACTGGTTGCTTCATCAAATATGATGAGTTTTGGACACCGATACAAGGCACGTGCAATAGCCACGCGCTGTCGTTGCCCTCCAGAAAGTTTAATTCCACGCTCACCAATGATGCTGTCAATACCATCAGACAGCTGGTCCAAAAAATCGATCGCCGCCATTCGACATACTTCGACAACTCTTTCTCGATCAATATCTTGGGCGGCCTGGCCAAAAGCAATATTTTCGGCAAGTGTTCCATCGAGGATATAAGGAAATTGAGGCACATAGCCTATGCTTTTCCGCCAGGAATGAACATTCTCCTCGCTCAACAATTTATCGTCGATTCTAATTTCCCCGCCTTGAGGCCACAGAAGGCCCGTTAAAAGGTCAATCAAAGTACTTTTCCCACTTCCGGACGGTCCCACAATCCCCAAGGACTTTCCGCAAGGAATTTCAAAATTCAACGCCTGCAAAACTGACCGGTGTCCATCATAGGAAAAAGACACATTTACAAACTTAATCGCACTTACGAAAGAGATCGTTTTTTCCCCCACAGTCCCCTCCCCGGAACTGCGCAAGTCAGACATCTCCGACATCTCCTCCAGTAACGAGCTCACATAAGGCATAGCCGTCCGCATGCCGGCCATTGAGGACACTACACGATTGAATGCCGGCAGGGTTCGCCACGCGGTAACGGCCAGAAGAGCGGTTGTTCCAGTGGTCTCAAGCGGTGAATATTCCAATCCAAACAGCATAAACAAAATTGCCCCGGCGATCATGACGAAACCGAGAGACTCCAAAGCCAGCAGTGGAGACTCCTGCCAGAATTGCTGTTTGCCAAACAACGTGGAAAAACGCGTTCCCCATTCCTGAAAACCGTCGACAAAATATTTCCGAGCCCCACTTATCTGCACATCTTTGATTGCATGTAAAGCGCAGGTGGCCGTCCGGTTGAGAATGGTTTCTGCTTCCTGGCAACCACGAGCGCTATGATCCAGACCTTTACGTAAAAACCGATAGACAACAATACCAGCAACCCCCTGCGTTGCTATAAACAGGAGGGAGACCAGGGGCTGGACAAGCAGCAACCCCGCAAGCAGTACCATCAACATGGCAATCTCAGCCGTCATTTTCAAACAGGAGGTGATAAAGTAGCGACCCAGAAAATGACGCCAATTCACCTTCTGGACAAGATCGGCACTGTTTTTATTCAAATGCCATTGATAATCTCGATTCAAAAATGAATCCAACAGCCGACTGCCAAAATGACTCTCTGTCGCAGCACTGAATTTCGCGATATGGTAGGTGACTACACCACTTAGAATGTTTTTTATGACAACGGCAATTATTAACAATAAGCTGAACAGAGCTATCATCAGTTTTATGGAAAAACCCGGAAACAACTGGGAGGGATCAAGCAAAATAAAATGATACCCCATGAAAGCGTCATAAGTCGCCTGAGGGTCAGAGATTGCCGCCGCGTAGAAAGCAATAATGCCAACCGTAACCGTCTCCACAACGGCCAAAAACACCATGCCAAAGAAAAGCAACCAAAAGCGGCGCTTTAACTCTGGTGAAAAGTGCTGATAAATCTGAAAAAAGGTTTTCATTTCTCCAAGTACCCGGTGGAGTCCATTGTCAAAACTCTTTTCAAGACCCTACATAAATACCCCACCCCACCAGCAGTACCCACAAGAACCCGACAATGAACAAAATAGGGTCTCTTAACAGTGCCCTGGTCGGATCCCCCCCCCTGCCTGAAAGTACTCGCATCCAGAACGCCAACAGGCCGAAACAACTCAGCGGAACAACCCAGATCGTGCTCTGGTGACTGATGACATACATCGTGTAGGTAACAAGAACCGCGGATCCGGACAACAACATGCATCCTTCCAAGAATCCTTTCGGATAACAGGTCAGTACGGGGCGAATATGACCCGGCGTCTCTCCCCCCTCATAACGCAATTCACTGAGCCTTTTCCCACTAACCAGAAAAAGCGCCAGCAGAAAAACGCTGAGGAACAGCCAGTCGGAAATCACCACCCCATAAGCCTCGCCGCCGGCCAGAAGCCGCAGCACAAAACCGCTGACCACGCAAAAAAGCTCGATCAGCGGCAAGTCCTTCAGCCACAGCGAGTAGGAGAGCGAAATTCCCAGGTACAGCAACAGAAACATCAGAAATCCGGCCGATACCCACCAGGCACAGGCAGCCGCCACCACCACAAAAACAACCGCCAGAACTACGGCCCGATGAATCCCGACCTTCCCCGCCGCCAGGGGACGGTGTTTTTTGCGGGCATGAAGTCTGTCCTGCTCGACATCGCAGATATCATTGAGAATGTAGCTGGCACTCGAACCAAGACAGAAGGCAACAAGAGGCCAGAGCAACTGCCCAGACGAGTACTGTCCCACCAAAAGTGTCCCCCCCAGAAAGGGCGGAAACAGCAGCATCAGATTCTTGAGCCACTGGTGCGGCCGAAGAAGTTGAAGATAAGCTTTCATTCTGTTCGATTCTGCTGCAGTCGAGACACCAATTTGACCGCCGCCAATTTGTAATGGCTGCCAGTTGGCGCCCTTAACGCAGCCTCTTTGAAATGTTCCAGCGCCCTTGCCCTGTCACCAATTTTCAGCAGCAACTGTCCATAGCGATAATCGTAAAAAGGATCAGCCTTACGAAAGGTCAACACCCGATAAGTATCCAGCAACTGTTTCATAACACCGTCATCGGCTGACTTGGCAAACCTTATCTCGTCGATCCTTGCCAGCATTTTCAAGACTTCAATATTGACAGATGATTTGTCATGGCAAATTTTCAATATTTCATCACGTGCCGCGTCATATTCGCCACGCTCCAAATAAATCCTGGCTTGATTGATGTAAAGCAACGGATATGACGCTGACTTTTTCTTTCCTTCCGCCAAAACCTTTTCCGCGGCTTTCAAATCACCTGCGTTTATCAATGCTATCGCCAGCTCATTGTTCATGGCCGCAAACTCTGGTGATTTAGTTTTCGTGTCAGCATAGAGCCGCGCATTGTCCTGCCAAACGAAATTGCGCCCGACCGTCACCACCGTCATAGGCAGAAGGAAGACAGCCAGGCACCCCACAACGACTGTCTCGCGACGTATTGACAATGAAAGATCCCGCAGGAGATGGACTAGGCCCATCACCAGAAAAACCGTCGCCAGATAGACATACCTTTCCGCCAATGGCGTCCAGGCAATGTTGGTCAAGGCAATCAGCACTCCGGGAAACACCAGATAAAAACCGACCACCACCAGGTCGAGCCCCGGCAGCCGCCGGCGCAACATGAACAGCATGGCCGCCACCGCCACTATCCCGACCCAAACATAGGTATCCGATGCACTTACAATGGCGAAATTCAATGGCAACGGGAAAAACATTTTCTTGACGTAAAACCCGAATGCCTTGAAAAAGACCCGAACCGTGTCAAACAGGCCATAGTCATAACGGTGTAGAAACTCAGAAAACCCGGCGCCAAGGCCATATTTCTGGATTCTCAGGGCAAAATAGAGTCCTCCCGCAAGAAGGAAAGGCGACAGGAATACCGTCGCCGCCCGCCGACACCAGGCAGTGCCGTGCGTTGCCGGAGAAAGCCGGTAGAGCAGAAAAACTCCCGCAGGCAGAAAAAAGACCATGATTTCCTTGGACATGACAGCCAGAATCATCGCCACCACCCCCAGGATGACAAAACCCAGGTTCCGACGGCGAGAGGCGGTCACTATGGCCAGTGTTGTCAGCAGGACAAAAAAACACCCGAGCAGATCGGTGCGACCGGAAATCCAGTCGACCGACTCGGTCACGATCGGATGAACGGCAAACAGCAATCCGGCGAGCAACGGCCAGGGGCCGGGCTCCCCCTCTTCATTCCCGACCTTCAGCAAAGACTCCGTCACAAGAAAAATCAGGCAGGCATTGGCGGCGTGAATCAGGATGTTGCCAAGATGGTAAAAGGAAGGTTCCTGCCCCCACAACATGTAGTCGACGACAAAGGTCAACATCAGCAGAGGGCGGTAGTAAAATCCCGGCGGCGGCAAAAAAAGCGTCCAGGGGCTCTTATCGATCATCAACGCGAGATCCTGGAACATACGCCGGTCATCGACCGAATTAATGCCGGCAAAGATAGCCGGATAGAAAACACCGCAAACGACAAAAACAAGAAAAAGGAGCTGAAATCCCTTACCGATCCGCATTCGGGCTGTCCTTTATCGTTGCCAGGAAAAAATCTTCCAGGTTCTGTCGCACCGGCTCAATGCGTTCGACCTGAAAGTCGGTCTGCAGCAGGTTCTCGAGAGTCGTTTTCAGCTCGGACGGCGAAACCAGTCGCTGACTGGCTTCCGCTCCCGGCATCCGGCCAAAGATACGATAGCCCTCTATCCCCTTCTGCAGCAAGGTATCGACCGCCTCCAGGGCCTGCAGACGGCCATTCACCAAAACCGCCACCCGGTCACACACCTCTTCCACATCGGTGGTGATGTGCGTGCTGAAAAAGACTGTTTTCCCCTCCTGCTTCAATTGCTTGATAATCTTTTTCACCAGCGCCCGACCGACCGGATCAAGGCCACTCATCGGCTCATCGAAAATAAGCAGGTCGGGGTCATGCAACAGGGCCTGGGCCAGACCGAGACGCTGCACCATGCCCTTGCTGTACCCCTTGATCGGACGCCTGGCGGCGTGATCCAGCTCCAGCAATCCCAATACCCGTTGAGCGGCAGCACGGATGGCCGACGCATCCATCTGCTGGATCCGTCCGACAAAAAACAGATATTCCTCAGCGGTAAGAAACTGGTAAAAGGCAGGATTTTCCGGTAGATAGCCAAGGCTACTGCGGGCCGACGGATTCGTCACGGGAACACCATTGATCAACGCCAGCCCCTTTGTCGGTGCAATCTGGCCGGTCAGGATTTTGATCGTCGTGCTCTTTCCGGCCCCATTGGGCCCCAAAAAACCAAAAACCTCACCCTGTTCAACGGTCAAATTCAAATCGGTCAGCGCTCGAACCTGATTACGTCTCTTCCCTTTGTACGTTTTATGCAAATTCCGGATTTCAATCGTCGACATGATCTGAAATGCATCCTGTTATTGACGTATTTTGCTGAAGTTGCTGTTGCTGCGCACCCGGCCGGAAGCATCCAGAAAGAATGTCCCGCCATAGGGATCTGCAGGCAAATCCGGCAGCAATCCCAATGCCACCAGTTCCTCGATCCTTTTCGGCAGGCGTTGGTATCTCTGCCGAAACTCGGCCACCGCCTTTTCTATCTGGTGCACCCGCTCCAGGGCCTGCAGCCGCAACTGATATGCCTGACGTACCTTCGGATCCCGTTCCCGTCCGATCATACTGCGCAAGAAGGCAATTCCTAGTTCGCTGCGTCCCGATTCATAGAAATACCGCGCGGACAGCCGGGCCAGCAGGGCATTCCCGGACAACTCGGCCGCCTGCCGCATATAGTCAGCCCCCGTCTTGAAGTCCTTGAGAAAATACGCCGCATTAAACCCAATGAAGTAGGGGAGATACCAATCCCAATGGCGGTACTTCATCCCGTATTTGAGAAGCCGGTTGACATCGCCCGCATGACCCACCTCCCAGGTAAAAGCCGCCTGGGAAAAATAATAGGCATCCATATTATAGGGGTCGAGTTTGATCGCCGCCTCCGCAGTGCGATACATGTTGAAATATTCCGGCGGCACAAGCACCTGCCGCTTCCAGCTTTCCACGAGCGAGCCGAAATAAAGCATCAGTCGCAACATGGAAAATTCCGAGGCCAACAACCGCTGGTCTCCCAGGGCCACACGCAGAACCCGGCCGTCCGGAATGTAACCAAGACGAACGACAAGCGGCCGTTGTGCCATGCACCTCGTCAGTGGGACCTGCAAGGCAACGTAACAGGCCAGCAAAATGAGAAAAACCAGAAAGCTCTTTCTCATGCGAACTCTCTTCTGTTGAACAACAGCACGGCGAAAAAGAGCAACAAGGCCACGTAAACAGAAAAATATCCAACGGCATACAACACCGACTCAACCGACAAAGGCAAACCATAAACTGCCGCGACCTTGAAATTGAATACTTCGAAATTCGGAAGCAGATAATAAAAGGCCTTCGCCAGCAAGCGTGACACCATGGGAAGGGACTGCCCGTCAGGACTCGAAAGATAATCCATGACCTCCTGGGAAGCCGACCCGGCGAAATAGATTCCCAAGGTACCAAAGACAGGCAGAAACAGCGATGTGCTGACCGTCGAAAACATCAGGGCCAGGACAATCACCAGCAAAGATTTGAGAACATCGCCCCCAAAAGCAACCACGATGTTCACCCAGCGCAAAGACAGCCCTGAACTCATCTGGTCCCCATGAAACGAGATCACCAGGCATCCAGCGACCGCCAGCACCAGGCCGCACAAAGAAACAAACAACGCAAGACCGAAAAAGCGCCCCAACAGATAACTGTTACGCGTCAACGGCAAACCAAGCACCGCCGCCGTGTAACGTCGCTCGATGTCGCGCCAGAGAGTTGTCGCCCCCAACAGCAACCCCAACACCAAAAGAACAAAAGATGAAAAACTCAGCGAAAGGGTAATGGACAACTCCCGCACCTGACGCATGGAGAACTGGCTCAAAACCGGTACCAGCAACAGCAGCAAGCATGCAACCCCCAAAATTGCATGGAGAATACGATCCCTCAGCGCACCACACAGAGTCACGCCCGCAACCAAAATCACCTTCGATTTCCGATTCATGCCTTCTGGTCTCGCAATTAAGAGAACGGGGCACGCCATTCGGCGTACCCCGTTCACGTTGAAGTCTGCTAGCTTGTCAGATGATGCAGATCACAGAGCCTTCCAGCTGCTGAAGTCAGCCGTTCCGGTGCCGGTGGGAACCGTGGTGGGAAGACCAGTGGCCTGAGTTCCATCCGCCCAATAGATACTGGCATCGCCGGACGAGCTGCCATAGGTGCGGTTACCACTTGCGTGATAGGTGGAAAGAATGTAGCCGAGCCCGGCTGTCGTATCGGCGAGATAGTTCAACTGTACATTGTTCGACAGCTGAACTGTCAATGCCGGGTCAGCACTGCCAGACGGGATGGAGTTGGCAAGGGTTACACTGCCATTCGTGCCGGATGTATAGGCTGCAAACCCCGTCGAAGCGGACGCCAAAGAGAGAATAGCCAACAGTATCAGAACCTTTTTCATCGTATATCTCCTCGCAGCAAAGTTTCTCAGGAATGTATCCGAATGACCTTTATCAAGAGTTCGAATTCGGATAATGCTGGTAGTCGGCGTAATACGACTCCAGGTTGGTCTTGGTGTTCTTCAGATCCGACTGGGCCGCGCTATTGTAAGCCTTCTGCCGATAGGAGGCAAACTGCGGGATGGCGATGGCGGCCAGGATGCCGATGATCGCGACGACGATCAGCAGCTCGATGAGGGTGAAACCCTTTTGATTCTTGCGGAACTTTTTCAGCATGTTCCAACTCCTTTCCTTCGTTTGAGTTCAGGGATGATTCCCACCTTGGTTAAAACCGCTTCTGACTTTATCGACCAACAGGAGTCTCCCGTTTAGCCATTTCGTCTCACCTTCTTTGTCTTTAGGTATTAGCAATCTTGATGCCAATCAAAAAACGGTCTAAAAATCCATGATTCATCAAATATTTTTCTTATATTTCAGCAGGTTGTGATTTTCGCAATATTCCCCCGGAACGGTTGTTCAGGAACGAGTGACAAAAGGCGGCACTCGTGCAGCAGCCAGCGCCGTTTTATGACCCTCCCGCGTCATCATCTTCTCCGAAGCCGAACTTGGCCAGTCGGTAACGGATAGAACGAAACGATATATTCAGCAACTCGGCCGCTTTCTTGCGCACCCCACCGGTGCGTTCAAGGGCCTTGAGCAGGATGTCCTTTTCGATTCCGGCCAGATAATCATCCAGGTCAAGACCGTTTTCCGGCAGTTCCAGCAGTCCGCCGCTACCGACAGTTCCGGTGCGCAGCATCTGCGGCGGCAGGCAGTCACTGGTCAGCCCCCGCCCCTGGCTGAGAACCGTGCAGCGTTCGACAACGTTCTCCAGTTCCCGGATATTGCCCGGCCACTGGTAATCGAGCAGGGTGCGCATGGCGTCTTCGGCGATATCGACCTTCTCCGAGGGGCTGTACTTTTCGAAAAAATGTTCGATCAGCAGGGGGATATCTTCCCGTCGGCGGCGCAGAGGCGGAAGATCAATACGAATGACGTTGAGTCGGTAGAAGAGATCTTCGCGAAAATTCCCTTCGGCGACCTCCGATTCAAGATCCTTGTTGGTGGCGGCGACGATCCGCACATCGACCTGCTGGTTTTTCGTCCCGCCGACCCGGCGGATCTCGCGGTCCTGCAGCACCCGCAGCAGCTTGACCTGCATCATCGCCGGCAGTTCGCCGATTTCATCCAGAAACAGGGTGCCGCCGTCGGCCACCTCGAACAGGCCCTCCTTGCGCTGAATCGCCCCGGTGAAGGAACCCTTTTCATGACCGAACAATTCACTTTCAAGCAGGTTTTCCGGGATTGCCCCGCAGTTGATCGGCACGAAGGGCTGATCACCCCGCTCACTGTTGTAATGAATGGCCCGGGCCACCATTTCCTTGCCGGTGCCGCTCTCACCGGTGATCAATACGTTAACCCGGCTGTCGGCAACCTTCTCGACCAGTTCATAGACCTCGCGCATCGGCTTGCTTTTACCGATCAGGTTGCCGAAGGCATAGCGTTGGCCGAGCTCTTTTTTCAACTGCAGATTTTCGTGGCGCAGTTCCTTGCGTTCCAGGGCATTCTTGACAATCAGACGAATCTCGTCGTTGCGGAAGGGCTTGGTGATGTAATCATAAGCGCCGAGCTTCATCGCCTCGACCGCCTGTTCGGTGGTCGAAAAAGCGGTGATCATGATCACCACCGTCTCGGGGGAACGTTCCAGAACATGTGCCAGGACCCCGAAACCGTCAAGCCGCGGCATCTGGATATCGGTAATCACCAGGTCGTAAGTCTTTTGTTTCAGCCGTTCAACCGCCTGGCTGCCATCCTGCACCGCGTCAACCCGGTAGCCCTCACGATGCAGCATGATACTGAGAAATTCCCGCATGCTCTCTTCGTCGTCGACGACAAGGATATGATATCCGCTGCTGCTCAAGAAAAGATCCTCCTGCTGGGCAATGAAGTTGCAAGCTTAACGTTTTTAAATGGTCTGTTCAAGCCGAATTCACCCAAATCCACCGGCTGTTTTGTGGACCGAGGGTGGCGGAACGGGTGGAGATGCGAGGCGTCGCGCCGATTCGGGCGCAAACGTAGCCGAGCTACGTTGAGCACCGAAGCGGTGAAGGCAACGAAGCAGATTCAGCCGTAACGACAACCGAATCCCGAAATTGCCGGTGGTTTTGGGTTTCAGGACAACACCAGACCGGGTCCGAAACAGAGCAGAAAACGGGCGCCGCCAAGAGCACCGGTTGTCATTTCAACACGTCCCCCATGCCCGTCAATCAGGGAATAGACCGTTGCCAGGCCCAAACCGCTGCCGGCGGCCTTGGTCGTGAAAAAGGGTTCAAAAACCCGCTCGGCGATATCCGGAGGAATCCCCGGGCCTGAATCCTCGATGGCAATCAGACCCTGCTCCCGGTTGACACCGATACGGATTTCGCCTGCGCTGCCCATGGCCTCGGCAGCGTTGATCAAGATCCCCCAGAGAGCTTGGCGTACCTGGTCTCGATCGACCAGAAAACGGATACCACTCTCATAGTCCCGGATGAATACAACCTGGTCGAAGCGGGGATCCGTACCACACATATCGATCAGTTCGTCCAGCAGACCGGAGATGTCACAATCCTCAGTCTGGGGCGGCCTCGGTCGCGCATAGGTCAGAAAATCGGTCAGCAGGCTGCTCAGACGGTCCGCTTCCTTGACGACAATCCCCATCAGGCGACGATCTTCGTCACTGACCCCCTCGGTCTCCATCAGCAACTGAACGGAACCGCTGATCGACGCCAGGGGATTGCGGATTTCATGCGCCATGGCCGCCGAGAGCCGGCCGATGGCGGCAAGACGGTCACTGCGCTTGAGCTGTTCCTCCATCTCCTTGACCTGGGTCAGGTCCTGGAAACTGACCAGCAGACCAAGTTCCCGGTTGCGTGGATCACGAATGCCGCTGGTGGCGTAACCGAGAACCTTCCGTTGCCCGGACGCGTCACGAATCTCCCCTTCAGCCCGTTGATGGAAAACAAATCCCTGCCCGGACATAATTTCCAGACCGGGGAAAAGCTCATCGACCCGCCGATTGTAGACATCCTTCAGACTGCGTCCGCAGATCATTTCGGCGGCCCGATTGAAGAGACGGATTCGCCCCTGGCTGTTGACGATCATCAAGCCGCTGCTGATGTTGCCGAGAATCGCCTTGTTCAGAGCTTCAAGCTCATCGTAATCGATGCGCTGTTCGGCCAGGGCAGCTTCACTGCGCCGCCAGCGTTCCGACAGGGCGCCACTCAACAGGGCGGTGAGGAAGAAGGCGACGACGTGGATAAAAATGGTATAAAACGCTTCCCGCCCGGCAACCGGCTCCAGTCCCGGCAGCCCCGCCGGATGCGGCAGAACCTGATAATACTGAAAGTCGATCAGTCCCCCGTACAGAATCGAAGAGGCGGCAGCCACGATCAGGATTTCACGGGTCGAAAAAAAGACACTGGAACTGATGATGATAAAGACGAACAGGAAAGGAAAAGGGCTCTCGGTCCCGCCGGTCAGAGCAATCAGCAGAAAACAGAAAACCAGATCCCAGGCGATCTGGGTGTGGGTGAAAAAAACCAGGTTCTTCACCCGGGGCAGCGACACGGCGCTGGCAAGGGCGTGAGCAAAGGAAAGCCCGATCAGCAGGTAGAAAAAGGGGAGCGCGGGATGGGCGGAGGTCAAACCGTCCCGGACCTGGTAAACGACCGTTCCACCGAGGAAGATACAGATGAAAACGACCCGCAACAGCAGAAACCACCCCAGCTGCTTGCGGGATGGTTTCAACTGTCGTCTCGACGGCACGGAATCTGGCATCAGGCGTGAATCAACCTCCGACAGTACCGGCCAGCTTGAAAATCGGCAGGTACATGGCGATGACCAGTCCACCGACCGTGGTGCCGAGGAAAAGCATCAGCAGCGGCTCCATCATCGATGTCAGGTTGCTGACCGCGTCATCGACTTCGTCGTCATAGAAATCCGCAATCTTGTTGAGCATGGTGTCGATGGCGCCGGACTGCTCGCCGACGGCAATCATCTGACACACCATGGGCGGGAATACGCCGGATTTCTCCAACGGCTCGGCAATGGTCTTGCCCTCGCTGATACTGGAGCGGACCTGGTAGATGGCCTTTTCAACCGTCTTGTTGCCGGCGGTCTTGGCGACAATCTCCAGGCCATCGAGAATGGGTACACCGCTGGAAATCATGGTGCCGAGAGTCCGGGTGAACTTGGCCACGGCGACCTTGCGGATCAGCACCCCAAAGATCGGCAGTTTCAACGAAAATTCATCGATTGCCGAACGCCCTTTGGACGTAGCGTATATCTTCTTGAAGGCAAAGATCAGCAACACGATTCCGCCGATGATGACCAGAATGTAATGCTGGATGAAGTTGCTCAGGGCGATAACAACCTGTGTCGGAGCGGGCAGTTCGCCGCCGAAGTCATGAAACATCTTCTCAAACTGCGGAATAACGAAGATCAGGATGACGCCGATGACAACCACGGCGATGCCGACCACGGTCGCCGGGTAGGTCATGGCGCTCTTGACCTGTTTCTTCAACTTGAGGGCCTTTTCAATATAGGCGGCGAGACGGTTGAGAATGGTGTCGAGGATACCGCCGACCTCGCCGGCGGCGACCAGGTTGACATAGAGTTCATCGAAGGCCTTGGGGTGCTTGGCCAACGCGTCGGCAAAGGTGGACCCGGACTCGACACTCTCCTTGATCTCGGTGAGGATTTTCTTGAAGGTCTTGTTGTCCTGTTGTCGGGAGAGGATATCCAGGCATTGGACCAGCGGCAGACCGGCATCGATCATGGTGGCGAACTGGCGGGTGAAAACAACCAGGTCCTTGGTGGTGACCTTCGGTTCGAGGCCGGGGATCCTGATCTCCATGTCCATGCCCCTGCCCCGTTCCTTGATCGACGAGGGCATGATTCCCTGGCGACGCAGAGCCGCCGTCACCGCCCCCTGGTCAGGGGCCTCCATGGTTCCCTTCTGGACTTTGCCGGTTCGAGTCTTTCCCTCCCAGGCAAACTTGGCCATGCTTCACCTCACATTTGAGTGGCGTCGCAAAAACTCACCTGCAGTTGCGTTGCGACGCTTGTTCTCACTGCTTCGACGTACACCAGTACGCCTCATTGCTCAACAATCGTGCGCCTTGCTGTCGGCGCTTTTTGCTTAGCCAACGGCATTTTGCTTTCTTGTGAAAGCCTCACATTTGCGTGGCAACGGGACGCGCGCCGCTGCCGGATTGAATGCCCCGTTTCAGCACCGACGCGGGGTTGGCGATCATCTGCTTCAGTTCGTCTGTATCCTGAGACCGCATCATCGCCATCTCCAGGCTGATCTTCTTGCCGTGATAAAGCATGAAGAGGGACTGGTTGAGGGTCTGCATACCGAACTTTTCCTGCCCCATCTGCATCTGTGAATAGATCTGATGAACCTTGTCATCGCGGATCAGGGCACGAATGGCCATGTTCGGCACCATCACCTCAATGGCCAGCGCCCTGCCCCGACCGTCAGCCTTGGGAATCAGCGTCTGCGAAAGAACCCCCTCAAGCACGAAGGAAAGCTGGGTCCGTACCTGGGTCTGCTGATGGGGTGGAAAGACATCGACAATCCGGTTGATGGTCTGAACACAGGAGTTGGTGTGCAAAGTGGCAAAACAGAGGTGACCGGTCTCGGCAATGGTCAGGGCCGCTTCGATCGTTTCCAGATCCCGCAGCTCCCCGAGCAGGACGATGTCGGGGTCCTGGCGCAGAATATACTTGAGCGCTTTTTTGAACGAATGGGTGTCGGCACCGACTTCACGCTGGTTGACCACGCACTTCTTGTGCGGATGCAGGTACTCGATCGGGTCTTCGATGGTGATGATATGCTCGTGCCGCTGTTCGTTGATGTAATCGATAATCGAAGCCAGGGTGGTCGACTTGCCGCTGCCGGTCGGCCCGGTCACCAGCACCAGGCCGCGCGGCCGTTGGGCGATGCGGGAGACAACCGGCGGCAGACCGAGCTCATCGAAAGTCAGGAACTTGTAGGGGATCAGCCGGAAAGCTCCGGCGATGGCACCCCGCTGCATATAGATGTTGCCGCGAAAACGGGCCAGACCTTTGACCCCGAAGGAAAGGTCAAGTTCATTCTCTTCCTCGAACTTGCGTTTCTGGGCATCGGTCAGAATGCTGTAGCAGAGCTGCTTGGTGTCAGCCGGAAGCAGCGGGGGCAGCTTGAGCGGCACCATCTGTCCGTCAACCCGCAACTGCGGCGGGGTTCCGGTGGTAATGTGCAGGTCCGAACCGCCCGCCTCAACCATGGTCTTGAGAAGCTGATGAATACTGGCCATTATGAATTCCTTACCTCACCGCGTTCAGATAAAACAAGGGCGCATGCCCCGGCCAGACAGATCAATCGTCGGCAACGGTACAGCGCACCACCTCTTCAAAGGAGAGCATCCCCTCCTCCAGTTTGGTCAGAGCCGCCTGGCGCATGGTCTTGACACCGAGGCGCATCGATTCCCGCTTGATTTCCGCGGTATTGGCCCCGGCCAGCACCATCTCGCGAATATCCTCGAACATCGGCATCACCTGGTAGATACCGACCCGTCCCTTGTAGCCGGTGTCATTGCAATTGGAACAACCGCGCCCCTTGTAGCAGACCACCTCGTCGAGCCTGTTGGCCGGGACGCCGGCTTCAATCAATGCTTCCTTCGGAATATCTTCCGGCTCCTTGCAGTTGGAACAGACCCGGCGGCCGAGACGCTGGGCGGTAATCAGGTTGACCGCCGAGGCGACCAGAAACGGTTCGATCCCCATGTTGAGCAACCGGTTGATAGTACTCGGGGCATCGTTGGTATGCAGAGTTGACAGCACCAGGTGACCGGTCAGAGCCGCCTTGACCCCGATCTCCGCGGTCTCGAAATCCCGGATTTCGCCGATCATGATGATATCGGGATCCTGTCGCAGAAAAGCGCGCAGGGCGGACGCAAAATTGAGGCCGATCTCCTCGTGCATCTGCACCTGGTTGATGCCGGCGAAGTTGAATTCGACCGGGTCCTCGGCGGTGGAGATATTTTCCGTGGTTTTGTTCAATTCCGCCAGGGCTGAATAGAGCGACACCGTTTTGCCGGAGCCGGTCGGACCGGTCACCAGGACCATGCCGAAAGGCTTGTGGATCTGTTCCTTGAACCACTTGAGGGCGTTCTCCTCGTAGCCGAGCTTGGTCATGTCAAGCTGCAGGTTCGACTTGTCGAGCAGCCGCAGGCAGACCTTCTCACCGAACAGCGTCGGCAGGCAGTTGACCCGGTAGTCCATATCCTTGCCGCCGGGCAGCTTGATCTTGATTCGCCCGTCCTGCGGCAGGCGCCGCTCGGCGATATCCATCTCGGACATGATCTTGAGCCGCGAGGTGATGGCGTTTTTCAGCTTCATCGGCGGCTTCATCACCTCGTAAAGCACGCCGTCGATCCGATAGCGGACGCGAAACGATTTCTCGTAAGGCTCGATATGGATATCCGAGGCGCCGCGCTTGATGGCATCGGTCAGGATCAGGTTGACCAGTTTGACAACCGGGGCATCCTCACTGGCCTTTTCCAGCTCATTGACATCGACATCGTCCTCATCGTCGATGACTTCCAGGTCGATATCCTCCAGGTCGCCCATGACATCATCGAAGGACGCGCTCTGGTCATAGTACCTGTCGATGGCCTCTTTGATCGACTGTTCGGGCGCGACCACAACTTCGACGTTGTAGCCGGTCATGAACTTGATGTCGTCGATGGCGAAGATATTGGAGGGATCGCTCATGGCGATGATGAGCGTGGCGCCGGCGCGGTTGATCGGAACGATCTGATATTTCTGGGCGACTTCGGCGGGAATCAGCTTGATAACGGTCGAATCGATTTCAAATTCGGCCAGATTGATCGACGGGACACCATACTGACGGGAAAGGAAAGCGGCCAGTTCCTCTTCCTTGATGAAGCCGAGCTTGATCAGGCTGGCACCGAGTCGACCACCGCTGGTTTTCTGCTCTTCAAGCGCCTTGGCGAGCTGGGCATCATCGATCAGATTATTGCGAACCAGCAGTTCGCCGAGCCGGTTACTGGTCATCCTCAGGCCACTCCCCCCGAAAAGGTCTCATTTTCAAGTGCTGTTCATCTTATAGAACACCCAAAAGGGTGTCAACCAACCGACAGAAGCCTAACTTGTTGCAACTTCTGCCAAAAGCCGACACTTCATCACGCCGGATGGCGGACTCTGGCCGGTCCAGATTCTGAACGCCAGCTCTCCCTGGGCCGCCAGCATGCCGAGGCCGTCGGCGCATCGACAACCCTGTCGTTCGGCTCGAAGCAGCCAGGGGGTGCCGCCGCGACGATAGACGATATCGTAGCAGCGGGTCTCGGCCGACAGACATTGCCAGGGGAACCCGGCAAAGGCCTCACCCTGCAGACCGATGGAGGTACTGTTCACCACCAGATCGCACTCGGCAACCGCGACGGCCAGTTCCGACCCTTCAAGTCCGATTGTTGCAAAGGATGTGCCCGGAAGCACTGTCGTGAAGTCCGCCGCCAGTTGTCGCGCCCGACTGCGGGTTCGATTGGCAATGGTGATCCGCTCGGCCCCGGCACGCGCCAGGGCGACCGCGACGGACCGACTCGTGCCGCCGGCACCGAGCAACAGAATGCGTCGGCCACGCGGATCAAATTGCAGATCGGTCTGCAGCGAGGCGACCAGACCGTCGCCGTCGGTATTGCAGCCAACCAGCCGACCGTCCCGCAGAACCACCGTGTTGACCGCCCCGATCAGGGCGGCGTCGGCATCAACTTCGTCAAGCAGCGGGCAGATTGCCTCCTTGTGCGGGATGGTGACATTGACCCCCCATATCCGCAGAGCCCGCATTCCTTCCACTGCCCGCGGCAGTTGTTCGGGAGTCACGTGAAAGGGAACATAGATGGCATCGATCCCCGCCTGCCGCAACGCGGCATTCTGCATAGCGGGGGACAGGGAATGCGTCACCGGATCACCGAAAATACCCAGAACCCTGGTTTTGCCGGTCAGCCCGCCCACTTCAGGCTCCCTTCTCAAGACCGCAGTCGAGGTAGTCGCGATAGACGATCACCTCCCGGTCGGCGAGAAGCTGCCGTGCCCGGTCGACATCCCTGCGGATCTGGCAAACCAAATCATCCACCGAGGAGAAAACCATCTCTTCTCGTAATCGCTCGACAAAATAGACCCGCAGCGACCGGTCGTAAATATCAGCTGAAAAATCGAGGAGATGGACTTCCAGGGAAATCCTTTCAGTCCCGAAAGTGGGATTGAAACCGATATTCATCACGCCGTCGAAAATCTGTTCATCCAGTCTGACCTTGACCGCGTAGACGCCGGGGCGGGGCAGGACCTCCTTGTCGGTCAGCAAATTGGCAGTCGGAAAGCCGAGCGACCGGCCGCGACTGGCACCATGAATGACGCGCCCTTCGAGATTGAAATGCCGTCCGAGCAGAGCCACGGCTCCGGCGACATCCCCGGCCGCCAGTCGCCGGCGCACCAGCGTCGAGCTGAAGACTTCTTCACCGCGCCGGATCGGCTCCAGCATCTCGACGCTGAAACCGGCCTGTTTCCCCGCCCGGCGCAGAAAATCAACATCACCTTCACGATTGCGTCCGAAAGCGTAATCATAACCGACTATCAGGTGACAGATGCCGAGCCGGCCGACCAGGATTTCTCCGACGAAGGCCTCCGGGGACATCTCGGCCATCTCACGGTCGAAGGGAATGGCGGCCAGAACGTCAATGCAGGAAGCAGCGATCAGGCGTTCTTTTTCGGCGTAGGTGTTGAGCAGGCGCGGAGCGCGTTCCGGAGTCAGGACCTTGAGAGGATGGGGAACAAAGGTCAGGACCGTCGCCAGGCCGTTCAACTCCCGGGCGCGACGAACAACGCGCCGGAAGATTTCTCGATGCCCGAGATGGACCCCGTCGAAATTGCCGATGGTCACAACACCCCGCTCAAGGGGGGGACAGCATTCATCAAGCTGGCGAATGATTCTCATGGGGTTTCCCGCAGGACAAAATCGATCTGTCGGGCCTCCTGATCAACCCGGGCCACGCGAATTTTAAGATGGTCTCCCACCTGGAAAATCCTGTGGCGATTATAGCCGACCAGGCGTTGTAAATCTTCCTCAAAATGATACAGGTCATCCTCAAGAGCGCTGACATGCAGCAATCCTTCAACGAAAATTTCTTCAAGTTCGATAAACATACCGAAGGACCGCACCGAGGCGACCACACCGTGAAAGGTGTCACCGATCTTCTTCTCCATGTACTGGCATTTTTTCAGCTGCACCTGGTCCCGCTCCGCCTCCATGGCACGCCGTTCGGCACGGGAGAGCTGCTCGCAGAGGGTTTCGAGGGTCCCGCGCTTGAGAACCACGCCGCAGCCCTTGACACCCTCACGGCCGCGAGCCAGTTCACAATGCAGGGCGCGGTGCACGAGCAGGTCCGGGTAACGTCGGATCGGTGAGGTGAAGTGACAGTAACAGTCCATGCCGAGACCGAAGTGACCGGCATTGTCAACTGCGTATCGTGCCTGTTTCATCGCCTGCAACAGAGCCTGATTGATGATCCGGGCGGTCACCGGATCCTCGGCCTGCTTGAGCAGATCTTGAAAATCCCCCGGAGCGGGACCGTCCGGAGAGAGGTTGAGGCCGAGTCCGAAATGGGCCAGGTAATGCTGCAGGCTGAGGATTTTTTCCTGTGCCGGAGGCTCGTGGATCCGATACGGAAAGGCAACCCTCCGCTCCTCCAGAAAACCGGCCACGGCCTGATTGGCTGCCAGCATGAACTCCTCGATGATACGGTGAGCGAACAGCCGCTCACTGCGCAGGATCGCCTCCGGGCGGCCACGCAGATCGAGGACGATCTCGGCTTCAGGCAGATCGAGATCAAGGCTTCCCTGCTTCACCCGCTGTCGATGCAGGACTTCGGCGAGTCGCACCATGGCGGGCAGTTGTTCCAACCCCTCCTGACGCGACGGGAGTTCACTGTCGATGGCTTCCTGGACCTGGCGGTAGGTCAGGCGTGCGGCGCTGCGGATAACCGCCGGATGAAAACCGGCCGCCCGCGGCACTCCGTCGGCGGAAAAAGCCATTTCGGCAACCAGCACCAGGCGGTCAACCCCGGGATTGAGCGAACAGATACCGTTGCTCAACGCTTCCGGCAGCATCGGCAGACAACGACCCGGGAAATAGACACTGGTGCCCCGCTCGCGGGCATCACGGTCGAGAGGCGATCCCGGTCGTACGTAATGGGCGACATCCGCAATGGCGACCCGCAGCAGGTAGCCATCCGCGGTCTCTTCGACACAGACGGCATCATCGAAATCACGGGCTGTCTCCCCGTCAATGGTCACGAAAGGGAGACACCGCAGGTCCCGACGGCCGGCACAATCCTCTTCGGACACCTGCCGCGGCACCGATTCAGCGACCGCCAGCGCCTCGGGGCTGAACTGATGGGGCAGGTTGAAGCGGTGGGCGGCCACCAGCAATTCGACTTCGGGGTCATGAAGATCCCCGAGGATGCGCAGGATCCGACCGCGCGGCGGCTGACCGCCCTGCGGGTAGACCCGGATAGCGGCGATCACCACCTGGCCGGGGGCTGCCTGCAACCCTTCACCGCGCGGGATAACCAGCGGCGGAACCGGATCTTTCCCGAGAGGAACAACCAGGTTTTCCCGTCGCCCGCGCTGATAAACACCGACCAGTTCGCTGTGGGCCCGGGCGAGGATCCGCTCCACCCGTCCCTCGTAACGACCGCGGCTGTCGCGCCAGGCGATCACCGCCAGCCGATCCCCCGCCATTGTCTCGCGCAACTCCCGCGCCGGGAGAAAAACATCCGGCTGGTCGACATTGTCAACCTGCAGAAAGCCATAGCCGTCCCGATGCAGCGACAAGACCCCTTCCAGGCGCTTGCGTGCCGCCAGGCGGTAACGATCTCCCTTCAGGCGCTCCAGCAGGCCGCGGTCGGCCAGATCGGCCAGCAGAGCGAGAAAATCGCGCCTTTCATGCCGTCTGACACCGACCTGACGACCGATTTCTCCCGCCGCATGAGCCCCCGGGTTGTCCGTGAGCCACATCAACACCCTGCGGCCATAATCCATTTTTTGTTTTGACGATCTTCTCATTGGCTATAAAATCAACCATCTCTCATTCAAATGCAAGCTTTGCATAAACCATGTCTGCAATTTTTGCAGCCCGGCGACAGCAACACTTGATGCAAACAAGCTAACATCGCATTTTTACAACACCCGACAAGCTGGCACAATTCATGCTTAGAAGAGTTTCATAATCGCGTCGGAACAATCCGGCAATCCGCGTGAACACTTTCTCGAGTCTTTACAAACAGGGGTCTGCAACCGTGAACGGCAACTGGCTGACAACAACTCGAAACGACAGACAGGCACACGAAGAAACGCTGTCCGGGGCTGCCGTGGATACGGCAACGATGCCTCACCGGACAGCGGGAAGGGAGCGAGCCATGGCGAAAACCGCAATGACGAGTCAGTACGGCTTCACCCTCCTGGAAGTCCTTGTCGCTCTGACCATTTTTGCCATCGGCCTGCTGGGCGTCGCCGGTCTGCAATTACGGGCGATATCGTTCAACAACGGGTCAAATATCCGCACCACGCTGGGAACGACCGCCCAGAGCGTCATGGAAGGGGTCATGGCCCTGGAAAGTGACGACCCCAGACTGGCGACCAACGGCACGGCCCAATGGGATCTCGATCCGAACTCTGCCGCCACCACCCTGACCCTGCCGGGTGGGGGAGCCTATTCAGCAACCTGGACGGTGACCGTCGATACCCCGATCACGGGCATATCCAGAATCACCGTCAATGTTCAGGGCCCTCTGGGAAGCACCATGACACTCACCAGTTACAAGGGATACAATCTATGAGAGCTGCGGGTCGACGACAAACAGACAGCAATCACCGGGCAGGTTTTACTCTGCTCGAATTATTGATCGGAATCGCCATCACGGGAATCGCGCTCGCGGCGATCTACTCTCTCTATCTCACCATGCAGAACACGACAAGCGACCAGGCCCGGATCGTCGACAGCCAGCAGAACCTGCGCGTCGCCATGGACTTCATCAGTCGTGACCTGAGCATGGCCGGGGCCATCATTTACCGCAATACACCCGGAATCGCCGCCGGATCCGATGCTTCGACCCTGACCATTAATACCGCGTCAAGTTCCGGGGCGTTCGCCCTCATTTCCAGCAGCCTCGAAGTACCGAAGAGTGCCACCACAACAAGCAACCAGGCATTTACCGTTGAAGTTCCCGCAATGGTCGACCGGTTCAAGGTGGGTGACTCGGTACGTATCTACCGTCCCCAGAGCGGTTCCCAACCCTACAGCGCCCTCCCCCTGACCGTTCAGTCACTCAGCGGCATCCGAACCATCACCATTGCCGGCTTTGGCAGCCTCGCCGAACCGATTCAATACAACGCCGGCGATGTCATCGTCCGGATAGGTGCCGGCGCCCCCGACCCGTCAAGCATCACCTGGACCCTGAACGGCACCGACCTGACACGACAGGCCGACAATGGGGGACAACAGGTGGTCGCCGACAATATCAGCCAACTGCAGTTTGACTACATCCTGTCCGACGGAACCGAGGTCGCAGCCCCCTCGGCATCACAACTGGCGGATATCTCGGCCGTCAGGGTCACCCTGGTCTCCACGACCGCCAAACAGGCAAGCCAACAGAACCGGCAGAGGAGTCTGAGCGATGTTGTTCACCTTCGCAACCATTAAAGACAAGAGCAGCTACACCAGCTCCCCGGTGAGGGACAAAAGAGTCCTCTCCCCCCTCCCGACAGGACAGCCGTCCCCGATCGCCAACCAGCGCGGCATTGCCCTGATTGCCGCCATCTCGATCCTGGCGGTGATGAGTGTTCTCGGCCTCATCCTGATGTCGTCTTCAACTACAGAAATTCAGCTGTCAGGTCATTTCCGCAACGGCCTGGAAAGCTTCTACACCGCCGACAGGGCGATTACCTATGTCTATCGCAACGGCATTTCGACCACCACCAACGTGGTCGATCTGTACAACGACCAGGACACCACGGTCAGTCCGGCGGTTCTCTACCGGGACCGCATCGCCGTCGGCAGCGGAGCCCTTGAACCAAGCCAGTACAGTGCCAACTCGGATGACCGCAACAGCGTCCTCTACATCGGCACCAGCCCGCCGCCGGTCGGCTCAGGAATGGACGTGAACTACTTTGTCGCACGAAACTACGCCATTTCGGTGGTCGGCATAGCACCGGCGACGGCACCGAATCCATCGCGCACCGCACTGCGCTCACAAACATCCATCATTGTCCCCAAATGAGGCCAGCCCATACCGAAGGAGGCCAACCATGAAATACCTCGCTCTTATCCCGCTTTTCCTGCTGTTGATGACCATTCCGAGCCTGGCAACCGATGATGGCGGTGACGACGCCTACATCAGCACCACTCCTTACCCGGGTATCTACCAGGCGGACAGACTCTATCAGTACGACGACAGAGAGCAGATCTGGTATGGAGCGAAACGACCGAAGCTCTGGACAACGCTCCCCTGCGATCAGGCACGCACGACATTGCGCGAACGGGGGTCCTGGACCGGCAACCTGTCGGATTCCGGCCAATGCCTCGGTGATGCCGAGGCCCCGACCTGGGCCAGCGGTAACTACCTCAATTACCTGACGGAAAAGAACGATCGCGACTGACCCGAAATAACGCAGAAACCGGGCGCATCCGCTACCTCGAAATGGAGAGGGTTATGAATAAATTCACGCTGACAGCTCTGATCTCATTGGTCCTTTTCCCCCTTACGGCCATGGCCCTGCCCGATACCTATATCGGTGACACAGCCATCTACGGAGGCACCACGACCTCCCTCAAGCCGAACGTTCTGATTGTTTTCGACACCTCGGGGAGTATGGGCGGCCAGGTCGATGTTCAGGTCTGCGAACCGGACAGCGACGGTGACGGCATCGCCGACAACAAGGACAACTGCGTCAACACCCCCAACCCCAGCCAGACCGACACCGACGGCGACGGACTCGGTGACGCCTGCGACAACAACACCACCTACCCTGACACCGACGGTGACGGGATCACCGACAACATCGACAACTGCCCGACCGTTGCCAACGCCGATCAGGCCGACAGCAACGGCGACGGCGTCGGCGACGCCTGTACCCTGACGACAGGTTCCTACAATCCAAACTCGGATTATACCGCGATAACCGGCACCAAGTATTGCGGCAAAAAGGAAAACGGCAGCTATGACAAAACCTGCAAGAAAAACGCGGTCTACGAATGTGAGCAGAAAAACTGGAACAACGGCAACTGTTCCGACTGGAAGGAAAAGATATCGAACGTCAACAACGTCTATTGCAGCGGCCCGCGGAACAAGCTTATCAACAACGGGCACTGGATCGGAACGAAAAAACTGAGATCCAATAAATGTGAAAGGAGGCGCAAAACCTACCGCTACGCGACCGGAAACTGGATCGTCTGGTACAACCAGTCCGGCGGCAACGCCGATCTCGACACCGGCATGAGCATGGGACAGTACGCGCAGGCGCCCACGGCTGACACCACCGCCGACACCAGCGCCGCGGGACAGATCTGTACCACCATTCGCGAAACCAAGAACCAGATCGCCCGCAACGTCGTGGAAGACCTCATCCGCAGCACCGAGGGCGTCAATTTCGGCCTGATGGGGTTCAACTACAGCCAGGGGGGCAGTTTCCGCACGCAGAACGTCGGCGGTAAAAACTACACGACCTACGTCAAGGATATGACCGCCACTCACACCGTCAGCGGCGGTGTCACCATCACCAACGAGGACGCCCTGATTGATGTCGTCCGCACCCTGCCGGCCAACAGCTGGACCCCGCTGGGGGAAACACTCTTTGAATCGCTGCGCTACTTCCAGGGCGGCTACAGCGCCTTCAACGGCAACTTCAAGTACACCTCACCCATCACTGCCAGCTGCCAGGAAAATTACATCATCGTCATCACCGACGGCATGGCGACCCGGGACGATGACCCGGTTCTGCGAAGCATCTGTTCCGGCGGTGACTGCGACGGTGACCGCAACGAACGATACGCGATGGACTACCTTGACGATGTCGCCATGTACCTGCACGACACCGACCTCTCCCCTGAAACCGGCACATCGGGCTTCCCCGGCACCCAGAACGCACTGACCTTCACCATCGGCTTCGGCCTCGGCGGTGCCGACGCCCAGGCGGTCCAACTGCTGAAGGACACCGCTGCCAACGGCGGCGGCAAGGCCTACCTGGCCTCCAACTATCAGACCCTGACCGGTGCCCTGACCTCGATTATCGGCCAGATCCTGGAGGTCAACAGCGCCTTCGTGGCCCCGGTCGTCCCCACCAGCCCGGAAAACAAGACCTACAGCGGTCGACGTGTCTACCTGGGCTTTTTCAAACCCATCGTCGGCAATGACTGGCAGGGGAACCTGAAAAAATTCGGCATCAATCATGATGGCGACGTAGTGGACAAGAACGGGGTGGTCGCAACCGATGCAAACGGACGCTTCCTGCCGACATCCACCTCGTTCTGGTCGGTCAATCCGGACGGCGGCAATGTCAACGAGGGTGGAATCGGTGACGTGCTGCAATCACGCGACCTGGCGACAAATCCGAGAAAGATTTATACGTATCTCGGCACCAGCAAGGTTCTGACGCAACCGGTCAACCTGTTCAGCAAGAGCAACACCAGCCTGACGCCTGCCGTCCTGGCGGTCAGCACGGCAGCCGACCGGGACCTGATCATCGACTACATGCAGGGATTCGACAGTTATGACCAGGATCTCGATGGTATTACCGCCGAAAAACGCGCCTGGATCATGGGCGACATTCTCCATTCAAAACCACTGATCCAGCCCTACAACAACTACACGATCAACAATGAGAGCGATCCGAACCAGAATAAAACCGTTATCTTCTACGGCGGCAACGACGGAATGCTCCACGCCTACCGGGATGCCGACGGTGCGGAACTCTGGGCTTTTGTCCCTCCCCCCGCACTGCCGCGCCTCAAGTACCTGGGAGGCTCCACGCATCAGTATTTCGTCGACGGCAGCCCGGCGGTCTACGTGTATGACGCCGACCATGACGGCAACATCGGCCCGGGCCCCGAAACGTCCGCGACAGATACAGACCCGGCGGGAGTCACCGACAACGGCCAGCAGGACAAGGTCATTCTCCTGGTCGGCATGCGCCGCGGTGACGGCATCGACACTCTTGATCCCACCGCCAATCGCGGCTATTATTTCGCGCTCGACGTCACCAATCCGACCGCGCCGCAATTCCTCTGGGATCTCTCCGGAACAACCACCGGGTTCAGTGAACTTGGAGAATCCTGGTCCGATCCGGTCATCGGCACGGTCAGGCTGGGATCGTCCAACAAGGTCGTTGCCTTCATCGGCGCCGGTTACGACAACAATGAAGATCTCAGGTTCGGCAATACCCAGCACTTCCCCGACGGGACTTCGCCGACGACGCAGACGACCCTGCCGACGGCTGACGGCGGCAATGTTACGAGTACCGGCACTTCAGGCCAGGTCAACCCCCGCGGACGCGGTATCTACCTGCTGGAACTTGCAACCCTGAATTCTACCGGACCGAGCATCAATACCACTCCGACCAAGCTGTGGGAGTACGTCTATTCCTCCGCCCGGGCCGCCACCGACCCGCAGAACAATCCAACTTATTCTTTTGCCAGCTCCCTGAAACCGATTGACAGCAACTTCGACGGCTATGTCGATCTTGTCTATGCCGGCGATACCGGCGGCAATATCTGGCGGTTTGACATCTCCAGCAAGATATCCACCGGCAACTGGGATGGAAAAAAGATTTTCTCGGCCAACCCGAGCGACGCGACGATCAGCGGCGAGACCCCGACAACCCAGGGGCGCAAAATCTTCTATCCCCCCTCTGTCGTCCAGGAGAGCAATTACATCGGTATCTATTTCGGCACCGGCGATCGCGCTCATCCACTCAATCAGGCGGTTACCGACCGGCTCTATGCCGTCTATGACTATCACTACAAGCCGAATCGACCCAGCAACCTGACGCCCATGACCGAAGCGAACCTGGTCAACCTGACACAGGACTTCCTGCAGGCTTCGAGCCCGCAGCCGAATCCGCAGGATCTGAGCACCTGTACACCAACGGACACCTCGACCGGCTGCACCCTGCAACGGTTGTTCAATCCGCAATATCCGGGCTGGTTCGTCAAGCTGGACCAGACCAGCGGCGAAAAAATCCTCGCTCCGGCACTGGTCTACAACAAGGTCGCGTACTTCACCTCATTCACACCGAACGTGATGACCAGTGATCCCTGCCTGTCCGGCAACCTCGGCATCGGCAAAGTCTACGCCGTCGACTACAAGACCGGAGAAGCCGTCTTCAATTTCGACTTGAATAATGACAACCAGTATGCTTCCAATACCAATATCCGGGCGACAACGAAGAAAACCGGGGTCATCCTCAGGAGAAGCGACCGGGTTCTGACGTTGGGAGCAGGGATTCCTTCCGGCGCGGTCATCACCGTCCACGAAGATCGCAGTGCCGGAGCCCTGATCGGTTGCGGCGGGGGGCTGTGCACCAGCGAAACCAAGAGCGGCGGCAGTTACCAGCCCCTTTACTGGCTGAGGGAATAGAATGAGATCGGTACAACTGGGAATCTTCTTGAGCCTCCTCATCCTCTGCTGGGGATGCGACAAACAGCAAACCGCATCGGCTCCGCAAGGGGCCGATGCGGTCGTCAAGGAAACCCGTGATCTGCCGCCAGAAACAGGTCCGGGCAACGAAGGCGGCCCCACATTCACTGCAACCCTTCTGCCTCAGCCGGTGACCGTAACCAGACCGGCGATTGTCAATATCATGGGTTGCGGAACGGATGTTGATGTGGAATGGTTTGTCGACAACCGGGAAAAATCACCGACAACTCCGTTCAGGCTGAATCCGGAAAATTTCAGGGCGAACTCGGTCATTGAAGCCCGTGTCCAGTGTGGTGACAAACAAAAGATTCTGAAAGCAAAGGTTAAAAACAGCCCTCCCCGAATTTCCCGGGTCATGTTCAAAAACCCCAGGGTGCGCCCCGGAGAGCCGATTACCGTCATCCCGCAAGCTCATGATCCCGATGGCGATATGATTTATTTTGACTATCGATGGACGGTCAACGGCGAAGAGTTGTTCGATGTCAATGGCGCGACCCTGCCGGGAAAATACGTGAAAATCGGCAACGAAATCGGTCTGGATGTAACGCCCCGGGACGACACCGAAGCGGGGCCGGTCTTCCCCGGAGGGCTGTTCGTTATTCCCGATCCGAATGACTAGTACCATGTAACCCATAATCTTTCGCATCTTGCTGGTTATTTTCCGCGTCAG